>CATYEA010000097.1 GCA_958405355.1 uncultured Lachnospiraceae bacterium | reverse complement strand
AGATGTAGTAAAAAATAAAGATTTATTTTCTAATCTTGCCATATAGTACCCTACTTAGTAATTTTTTACAACAATGTGCATCTTATCATTATTAAATCTATTTTTAATATTTACAGCATAATTTTTATAATATACTGCCAAAAGAACAGCGTAAGACACCGGAGATTTATTTTGTCGGAAACAATCTGAGCAGTTCCTATATCAGTAATCTGATCGATGTCATTGGAGACAGAGATTTTTCTATCAACATGATCTCAAAATCCGGTACAACGACAGAACCGGCGGTTGCATTCCGTGTTTTCAAGAAGTTGATTGAAACAAAATATGGAAAAGAAGAAGCAGCTAAACGTATTTACTGTACGACAGATAAAGCCAAAGGCGCTTTAAAGAATCTGGCAACAGAAGAAGGTTATGAAACCTTTGTAGTTCCGGATGATGTGGGCGGACGATTCTCTGTATTGACAGCCGTAGGACTTCTGCCAATCGCAGTCAGCGGTGCAGATATTGACCAGCTGATGGCCGGTGCAGCCAGTGCAAGAAAACGCTGTCTTGAAAATGAATTTGAAGAAAATGATTCTTTACAGTATGCGGCTATCCGCAACATTCTGCTTCGTAAAGGTAAATCTATAGAAATTACCTGCAGTTATGAACCATCACTTTTATATATCGGCGAATGGTGGAAACAGCTTTACGGAGAAAGCGAAGGTAAGGATCAGAGAGGTATTTTCCCGGCATCTGTTACACTGACGGCAGATTTACATTCCATGGGACAGTTTATTCAGGACGGTGCCCGGATTATGTTTGAAACAGTTTTGGAAGTAGAAACTCCGAAACATGAAATTTTGATTGAAGAAGAACCGGTAGATCTGGACGGCTTAAACTATCTGGCCGGAAAAAATGTGGATTTCATCAATAAGAGTGCGATGAACGGTACGGTTCTTGCGCATACGGACGGAAGTGTTCCGAACCTGATGGTGCATATTCCTGAACAGAATGAATTCTATCTCGGCGAACTGTTCTATTTCTATGAGTTTGCTTGTGGCGTCAGCGGATATGTTCTCGGCGTAAATCCGTTTAATCAGCCGGGCGTTGAAAGCTATAAGAAAAATATGTTTGCGCTTCTTGGAAAACCTGGATATGAAGATTTGACAGAAGCGTTGTTGAAACGTCTGTAAGCATGATGGACAAGCTCTGTTCGGAAATCCGGACAGAGCTTTTTTCTTCCTTAAGAGACTTGATCCCCGGTTGGGGAGCAGGTACCACAGATGTGCTAAAAAAAATACGCTGGATTTATTGTATCTCTGCTAAAATACGCGTAGGGTGTTTAAAAGGAGAAGTAACATTATGGAAGTAAAGAGACAAAAGGAAGTCTATGTCATCGGACATAAGAATCCGGATACGGATTCGGTGTGTTCGGCGATTGCCTATGCCTCGCTCAAAAATGAAATTCTTGCCAGAGTGAATCGGGGAGAGTCGGTTGAGCAGTATCAGGATTTCCTGATCGAAGGTGAGGAAAGCGGGCAGGCGGTTTATGTACCGGCCCGTGCGGGACAGATCAATACAGAAACGAATTATGTCCTTAGAAAATTTCAGCAGAAAGTGCCGGTATATATGAATGCAATCCGGACACAGGTGGGGGACATTAATATTCGGCGGATTCAGGGGATATCCGCGGATTACTCACTGAAAAAAGCCTGGGAAATCATGCGTCAGTCTGAAACATCCACGCTGGCCGTTGTTGATGACGACAGGAAGCTTCAGGGGCTGATCACCATATCGGATATCGCAGGCGCTTATATGTCTGTTTTGGATAATCAGATTTTATCAGAGGCCTGCACACCGATCGTCAATATTCTTGAAACGTTAAAAGGGGAGCTGGTCGTAGGCGATGCCGATAAACGTCTGACGAAGGGAAAACTGGTGGTATCGACAGCAACATTGAGTGTGATTGATGAATTTATCAAAGAAGACGATCTGGTCATTCTTGGAAACCGGTACGAAGCCCAGTTGAGCGCCATTGAAAACAGGGCATCCTGTATTATCATATGTGATGGTGCAAAGGCTTCACGGACAATTTGTAAACTGGCGGAAGAAAATGGTTGTGCAGTTATCTGTACGCCGGCAGATACCTATACGGTAACCCGTTCGATCAATCAGAGTATTCCTGTCAGTTATTTCATGATTAAAGACGGCATTATTTCTTTTAGTGAAAGCGACTATGTTGCAGATATTAAGCCGATCATGCTGAATAAACGGCATCGGGATTTCCTCATTGTGGATGATGAGGGACATTATACGGGAATGATCTCACGGCGTACTTTGATCGATATGAATACAAAGAAAGTGATTCTCGTGGATCATAATGAAGTAGACCAGGCGGCGGATGGCGTGGATGAAGCAGAAGTTATGGAGATTATCGATCATCACAAGCTTGGTACGGTGGAAACGATTCGTCCGGTTAAGGTGCGTAATGAGCCGGTGGGATGTACGGCTACCATCGTCTACGAAATGTATATGGAAAATCAGATTCCGGTCACAAAGGAAATTGCCGGGATTTTATGTGCTGCCATTCTTTCAGATACATTGATGTTCCGTTCACCTACCTGCACGGAAATGGATAAGATCGTTGCGGAACATTTGGCGGAGATTGCGGAAATTGATATTGAAAAGTTTGCCATGAAAATGTTTGAAGAGGGCAGTCAGCTCAGAAAGAAAGCGGATTCGGAAATTTTCTATCAGGATTATAAGAAATTTGTTGCCAGCGATATTCCTTATGGTGTGGGACAGATCACATCAATGAACCGGGAAGAACTTCTAAGCGTTCAGGACCGGCTGCTGGCTTATATGGAGTCGGCGATGAAGGAGACGGGTATTCCGATGATTTTCTTTATGCTGACCGATATTCTAAAAGAGTCTACCAGACTTCTTTTTGTGGGAAATGATGCGAAAATGCTTGTGGAGAACAGCTTCCATCAGGATGCAGAAGCGCATTATATTGATTTAGAAGGCGTGGTATCACGTAAAAAACAGTTGATACCAAAATTGACCGCCGTATTGCAGCAGTAGCAGGAGGATGCAGAGATGAAAAAGGAAAAAATTTACGTCATTGGACATAAACATCCGGACACGGATTCCATTTGCTCCGCTATCGCCTATGCTTATTTGCGGAAAAAAGTGACCGGAATGAATTATGTACCGGCCCGGGCCGGGGAGATTAATTCGGAGACAGCCTTTGTTTTGGAGCGGTTTCAGGCGGAGGTTCCGATTTATATGCAGGATGTGCGTACCCAGGTGAAAGATGTGCAGATTTCACCGGCTTATAGCGGCCGGCCGGATATGTCCATCCGGGAAGCCTGGCAGCAGCTCCAGGAGGAAAAAGTGTCCACATTGACGATTGTGGATGATGATAAAAAACTTCTTGGTCTGATCACCAAGGGAGATATTGCAAAAACTTACATGGGTGTTTATGACAGCCGGGTGCTGTCGGAAAACCGGACACCGTACAAAAATATTCTGGAGACCCTGGATGGGGAAATGCTCGTTGGAGACCCGGAGGGCGTGGTAGAAAGCGGTAAGATTTTAATTGCGGCGGCCAATCCGGATCTGATGGAAGAATACATCGAGGACGGCGATATGGTCATGTTGGGAGACAGGTATGAATCCCAGCTCTGTGCCATTGAGATGAATGCAGGCTGCCTTATCATCAGTATGAATACTCAGCCGAACGACAGTATTTTAAAACTGGCAGAGGAACATCATTGTACCATTATCCGGACACCATATGATACTTTTATTGCGGCACGTCTTATCAATCAGAGTATGGCCGTCGGACATTTTATGGTCAAGGATATGAAAACCTTCAAAAAAGACGATTTTATTGATGATGTAAAAGAAGTTATGGCGAAAAACCGTCATCGTGCCTTCCCAATCGTGACAAACCAGGGCAAGGTCGTCGGAATGTTTACCCGTCATAATCTGATTGATCTGGATAAAAAGAAAGTAGCGCTGGTGGATCATAATGAAGCAGGACAGGCGGTAGATGGCATATTTGACTGTGAGATTATGGAAATTGTAGATCACCACAAGCTCGGCTATGTTCAGAGTATGAAACCGGTATTTTTCCGGTGTCAGCCGGTGGGATGTACGTCTACCATTATTTATCTGATGTATCGGGAAAATAAGGTGGAGATTCCGGCCGATATGGCAGGTTTGATGTGTTCGGCCATCATTTCGGATACGTTATTATACCGTTCGCCGACCTGCACACCGTTGGATCGCATGGCGGCGGAAGCTTTGGCAAAAATCGCCGGTATTGAAGTGGAAGCGTATGGTATGGAGATGTTTGAAGCCGGAAGTGATTTGAAGAGTAAATCCGATGCGGATATTTTCTATCAGGATTTCAAGAAGTTCTCTGCCGGAGATGTTCAGTTTGGCGTGGGACAGATCACATCCCTCGATGCCCGGGAATTAAAGAAAATCCATGCTCGTCTGTCTACGATGCTTACAAAAGCAAAAGCAGAACATGGTCTGGATATGATTTTCTTTATGCTTACCAATATTCTGGACGAATCTACGCTGGTACTCTGTTCGGATGAAGAGGCCCTTTCCGTGGCTTCCAGATGTTTTGGAGTTTCGGTGACAAAGGATGGAGACAGTGTCTTTGTCGATAATATGGTATCAAGAAAGAAACAGTTTATTCCGAAAATGGTCGGAACATTGCAGGAATAGAGGTTATTTATGGCGAAACAGAAGTGGAGACCGGGGAATATGGTTTATCCTCTGCCGGCGGTACTTGTAAGCTGCGGGGATAAAGAGGGAAATATTAATTTAATGACAGCGGCCTGGACCGGGACAATCTGTTCCGATCCGCCGATGGTCTATGTATCCATACGAAAGGAACGGCATTCCCACCATATGATTCAGGAGACCGGGGAATATGTTATTAATCTGACAACGGAAAAACTAGCGTGGGCCACGGATTTCTGCGGCGTCCGTTCCGGAAGGGATATGGATAAATTCAAAGAGATGAAACTGACACCGGTGAAGGGCGAGCTTGAATTTGCACCGATGATCGCGGAAAGTCCCGTATCCATCGAGTGTCGGGTCACCAATGTGATGGAGCTCGGCAGTCACGATATGTTTATGGCTGAGGTAACGGCCGTTTATGTGGATGAGCAGTATATGGATGAGAAGGGAACTTTTCACCTGGAAAAGGCGAATCCACTGGTCTATTCCCATGGACAGTATTATGGGCTGGGGAGGCATCTTGGCGGCTTTGGCTATGCGGTCCGAAAAAAGCCTGTAAAGAAAAGGAAAAAATAAGATGAAAAAAAGAAGAATAATAACATTTCTGGCGGGAGCAGTCGTCTTGGCAGCCATTTTTACCGGCTGCGGCAGCTCAAATACAACGGAGAAAACAGAAACGGCGGCGGAGAGCCAGACCGCCGAAGAAAGCATAGCTGAAACAGAAGCCGTCGTTTCGGAGGAACAGGCATTTTATGACTATTTAGAAAGTACTGTGATTCCGGAAGAGGGGCTGGCTTCGCTGGAAGCCTGTACGGTGGAAAATGGCAGCAAGGGAACCGGATTGAGTGAGGATGGGGCTCTTGGATTGCTGAGTGCTTATGTCCGTGATTTTGATGGCGACGGACAGAAAGAAATGTTAACGCTTTTACTGGATACCGTACCGATGGGAGATACAAGTCTTGGGAAATTTTCACTTTACTCCGGCGCAGGTGAAGAAGAAGCGGTCGTGCTGAAGCTTTGTCTGTATACAAACGGCAGTGACGGCGTTTCCCTGAGTGACACTGTGAATGGCCTTGCCATTATGGAGAAAATCAGTTGGGGACCGATGATTGTCGGGCTTCAGACGGTGGAAGGAGTTCCGTACATCTATGGTTACAGCAGTATGACCGATGAAATGACTTACGGTCCGGCCCCTTTTATGGTGTATCATGTAGAAAACGGAAAGCTTGTCTATGATTTGATCGACGGAAGTATAGGCTGGGGTCAGGGAAGTGAAAGCGGTGATGTGAATGCAGTCGTGGGCGCCGCAGGTATGTCCATCGTAAAAACGCCTTTAAATGACATTTTTAATGCTGTTCGGGCATTGAGCGGAAATTTTGAGGAAGACAGTGCGCGGATGGATGGAATCGGTGGTATTGTGATGGGATATGTGTCCATATCCAATTCACAGTCCGGTACGGTGACCTGTCAGGCGCAGGATTATACATATCTTCGTGAAGCGCTGAAGAACAGTTATGAGACTGTGGCCGATAAATTGACGGCAGAGGCAGAGGCGGCCGACAAAGCGGCCGAGGAGGCAGCTCAGGCGGCGCTTGAAGCGGTAGGAGCGGATTCACCTCAGGCAAAGGCAGAGGCTATAATCGAAGAAATTTCGGGAACCATGGGGATTTCCATGGAACTTACCAATGAAAATGAAGAGAATGGTTTCTATAGTGCCAGATATCAACTGCCGGAATATTCGGAGCTTTATATGCAGTTCTCATCGGAAACAGGCCAGCTTCTTACCCTGGCGGCTTATGCTGACGGCGGAACAGTGACAGAAGAATGGCTGAACTTAAAGGATACGGTGCTTAAATCCGCATCAGCCAATCTGAATCAGGATGCGGTGGCCCAGCTTTTTGGCGACTGTGGTTTTGGATACGGCAGCGGCCTTGATGTGGGCCATGGCATTCGGGTGATTGTTGGAAATGCGGGAACATGTACCATGATGATTCAGTGGCCTCGATAATGATTTGAATAATTAAAAAGATACGGTTTTTGAGAAGCCGTATCTTTTTTACTAATAAATCCTTTAGGGATTCCTCATCATTATTTTTTCAAGAAACTGCCGCGGACAACAGCGTCTGCCCCATATTTTTTTCGGATATCATCCAGAGCTTTATCCAGTTTTTGAAGTTTCTTATCTTCTACAGTATCAAAAAGATTCATCTGGATGGCATCTGCACCGGAAAGTTTGGAAGTACGAATGCCCAGCAGGCGGATCGGCTGTCCGTTCCAGGCCTCATCAAATAA
>CATYEA010000096.1 GCA_958405355.1 uncultured Lachnospiraceae bacterium | reverse complement strand
AATATTCTTATCTATCATAATACCAAAATGACCGCATTTTATCAATGATTTAATGATTTTTCAACATAAAAATTCTTTCAGAACATCTTCCACGATCTTTGCATCCACCTCGTCATTTTTCCGGTTTAAATCGTTGTCTTCATAGCCTTCGTAATAATACTGGCTGTTTCTTTCCTTGCGCCGTCCTGTCCCAGTCGCTGCAATCTCCTGAAGCGCCCGTTTGTACTGTTCCGGCGATACCTTTCCGGTCTGAGCCTTATAATCCTGGGCCAGCTTATTGCTGAGATAATTATCCACATAATCTGAAATACTATGGACAAGCAGCGTCTCCCTGCCTTTAAAATCCATAAACATTAAAAGACCGCCAAGAACAACGATTCCCAGAACTGACATTCCGAAGATAACAGACATCTGGTAAAGCTCTTCTCCCCGTGTCCAGCGGTACATCAAATTTCCGCCGCCGACAGCCAGCATTGCCGTCATCAAAAGATAAGGCAGACGGCTCCAGCTCTGCAGTGAAAACGGACCTACCCGGTATTTCTTTATGTAGCGTCCGATCAAAGCCTGTGTATCCTCCGGGTGCATACCGATTTTGTAGTAACTGGTCACTTTCAGTTTAATGTATTTAATCAACCGCTGATTGGAAGTCCCCATCAAATCAGCTTCACGTATCAATCTTTTGTAAATTCTTCCTGTCATCCATAAGGTGAACAATCCGGCCACCAGCAATATGGTTTCCGCATACATTGGAATACCCTGTCCCAAAAACCAGTTTCTCATTTTTGTGAACTCCTTTCGTTGATAAGATAGCTCCATTATAATATCAACAAAAAGACAAAATCTATTCAAATCGGTCGGGCATATTTTACATATTTCTCAGCGCACCTGTCGCCGGATTTACATATTTCTCAACATTCCCGTTACCAGACGCACGGTATGCTCGATCGCTTTCATTTCAAATTCACTGTAATCCATCTCCGCACTGCCGTCCGCTTTATCGGAAATAGCACGAATTACTACATAAGGTACGTTATTTAACCAGGCCGCCTGGGCAATCGATGCCCCCTCCATCTCGGTGCAGTATCCGTCAAACAGACGAATCAGCCGCTCTTTCACATCGTGGTCGGAAACAAATTGGTCGCCGCTCACAACCCTTCCCCGGAATACCTGGATATCCGGATTCACTTCCCGGCAAACTTTTTCTGCCAGTTCTACCAGCGCATCGTCTGCTTTAAATACAGAAGTTTCCATTCTCGGGATAATTCCCGGCTCATATCCAAAACCCGTGGCATCCATATCATGCTGCAAAGCATCCACCGAAAGTACGATATCACCGATATTAATGGCATTTTTAAGGCTCCCGGCCACACCGGTATTAATAATCGCTTCCACCTGAAAAATATCACAGAGAATCTGTGTACATATGGCTGCATTTACCTTTCCAATACCGCTGCGTACGACAATTACCGGCTGCTTTTCACAAATTCCCCGAAAAAATTCCATCCCCGCAATGGTCCGTACTTCCTGAATCTCCATCTTGTCTTTTAAAAAAGCCACTTCTTCTTCCATGGCTCCGATAATTCCAATTTTTCTCATATTTTTTCGTCTCCTGTTTTACTCTGATTTACCGCAGATGCCAATACCTGCTTTTATTATGATACCACAAACCTTTTCTGATTCCCATGAGAAGTTCAAATTTTTCCCCCTCTGTCTCATAAGAAGTTCAAAATTTTACTGGCTTATACATAAGGCTTCTGCTATAATAGTGTGGAAATAATTTAAGAACAGGAGTGATTTACATGCGTCATATCAATCAACATACATGTTCCAGAGCCGTAGATTTTGAAGTAGAAAACGGCATTGTTACCAGTTGTCAATTCATCGGAGGATGTGACGGAAACACCAAAGGCGTCGCTGCTCTCGTTGTCGGCCGCCCGGTAGATGATGTCATCCAGCTTCTTTCCGGTATTGATTGCGGCGGCCGCGGCACATCATGTCCGGATCAGCTTGCTAAAGCACTGAAAGAATATAAAGTATCTGGTTCCGCTCAGGAGGTCTGAGAAAATGAAAAAAATTGTCCTGACCGGCGGCGGTACAGCCGGACACGTCACACCGAATATTGCCCTGATGCCTGCTCTGAAAAAAGCCGGCTATCAGATTTCCTATATCGGTTCCTATGACGGTATCGAACGTCGGCTGATTGAAGAACTGAATATTCCATATTACGGAATTTCTTCAGGAAAACTCCGCCGATATTTTGATGTAAAGAATTTTACAGACCCGTTTCGGGTTGTTAAAGGATTTTTTGAAGCCAAAAAATTAATAAAGAAACTGAAACCGGACGTGGTCTTTTCCAAAGGCGGCTTCGTGTCCGTTCCCGTGGTTCTGGCCGCTAAACGCTGCAAAGTTCCGGCCATCATCCACGAATCGGATATGACTCCGGGGTTGGCAAATAAGCTGGCTATTCCTTCAGCTTACAAAGTCTGTCATAATTTCCCGGAAACCGCCGATAATCTGCCGGAAGGCAAAGCCGTTCTCTCCGGTTCTCCGATTCGCCAGGAACTTCTGGACGGAAACCGTTTGAAGGGACTCCAGCTCTGCGGATTTAATGACGAAAAACCGATAATTCTCGTCATCGGCGGAAGCCTCGGTGCTGCTGCCATCAATGAAGCAGTCCGCAAGGCCCTCCCGGTTCTTTTACCGTCGTATCAGATCATTCATGTATGCGGCAAAGGCAAGGTTGATACCTCAATTAAGAATCTGGCGGGATATATCCAGTTCGACTATGTTAAACAGGAATTGAGTGACCTTTTAGCTGCTGCAGACCTGGTCATTTCCCGGGCCGGCTCTAATGCCATCTGCGAATTTCTTGCTTTGAATAAACCGAATATCCTGATTCCGCTTCCGGCTTCGGCCAGCCGCGGCGATCAGATTCTCAATGCGGCCTCCTTTGAAAAACAGGGCTTCAGCTATCTTCTCCCGGAAGAAATGGTTACCGACGAATCCCTTGTCAAAGCAGTAAATGAAGTATACGAAAACCGCGAAAGCTACGTTCAGGCCATGAAAACAAATACCGCTTCCAACGCCATTGATATTATCGTAAATCTGTGCGATGAAGCCGTTATGAGCCATAAAAAACGTAAAAAATAAAGATTTTTTTAAATAAGGCGCCCTTTTTCAATACATTCTTCGATGTATGAAACTGGACGCCTATAATTTTACACCATATACGATATCAACATGTTTGTTCCGATTTTTCAGTTTTCCTTTGTCTTTTCCGGCGGTGTCAGAGGAAAAATCAAAATAAATTTTGTCCCGATTCCCGGCTTTGAATACACCTGAACAGCGCCGCCGTGGGCAGTAACAATATTCTTCACAATGGTCAATCCAAGGCCGGTGCCATCGGTTTTATAGGTGACGAAAGGATCAAAAATCGTGGACAAACGGCAGGCATCCATACCGCTGCCCGAATCACTGACAGTAATGATCAATCGATTCCACCGGGATTTTACATCAATAACAATCTGGTCACCGCTTTCTGTTGCCTCCAAAGCATTTTTAATTAAATTAACAAAAATCTCCCGGATTTTTAAAGCATCTCCCGAGAAAGTTTTCTGTTCTGTTTCAAAGTTTAAAGTCAGTTCTTTATTTTGGATTTGTGCTGAGGAAGAAAAAGAGGATACGATATTTGTCAAAAATTGTCGAATATTTATTTGAGAATAATTCAGGGTTTGACTGGAATTTAATGAAGACAACTCCGAAAGTAATTGAGACATGTAATTAATATCTAAAAGAAGCTGGGGCCACAGCGGATCATCGACCACCTCCGGATGATGACGTCCGATAAGCTGCAGTGTACTATGGATCAGCGTCAATGGATTTTTCAATTCATGAGAAATCGTCGACAGGGAAAGCACCGGCTGTTCGTGCATAAAGGTCTTCCTTTCTAACTTTTTTTCCAATTTATCATAATTTATGCATCGAATCAAATATATTTGCTTGACATTTCCCGACAAAAAGCGGCAATGCTCTTTGAATTTATTTTGAATTCGGAATAGACATTTTGCGGAAGGTGAACTATTATTAAAGTATCCCGATATTTTATATCGTCAAGATTGGAGGATTTAAAACAATGGACAACGATTGTATTTTTTGTAAAATAGCAAATGGGGAAATTCCTTCCTCAACCATTTATGAAGATGATATGTTCCGGGTCATTCTGGATTTATCTCCGGCCACGAAGGGACACGCCCTGATCATTCCAAAGAACCATATGGCAAATATCTTTGAAATGGATGAAAGCACTGCTGGAAAAGTTTTTGTGCTGGCCTCCCGCAGTGCCAAAGCACTGAAGGACGCACTTCATTGTGATGGTCTGAACATCGTTCAGAACAATGGAGAAATTGCCGGTCAGACTGTTTTCCACTTCCATATGCACATCATCCCGCGTTATGAAGGGGACAATCAGAATATCAATTGGGTTCCGGGCACATCGGAAGCCGATGAAAGAGACGCTGTTGCTGAACAGATCAAAATTGCCTTAAACAAATAGCAGGGAGACTTACCCATGAAAATTAATCTTCAAGAAATCAGCAGTCTATGCGGAAAAGATTTTGAAAATCATGCATTTATCCGCGGTATGTGGATTGAGCCCGGTGCCATCTCCAAAATAACAGCGACTATGGAACAGGAAGGTTGGCAGGAACCTGTCATTATCTGTGACCAGAACACCTATTTTCTCGGAGACAAACTTCTGGAAGACCTGGACAATTATGACTTAATCTGTCTCGACCCTGAAGGACTGGCTGCCGATGAGCGCAGTGTTTCTCTGGCCCGGAATAAAATTCCGGCAACAGCAGACTGCATGATTGCTCTTGGCAGTGTCACGATTCATGATATTACCCGATACTTAAGCCGACAATACAAACTGCCTTTCATCTCCGTGCCTACGGCCGCCAGCGGCGAAGGTTATACCACCTGCATATCCGCCGTTGTCCATGAAGGCATCAAAGGAAATGTCATGGCTTCTGCACCGACTTATATGTTTGCAGATACAGATATTTTCGCCGCTGCACCGTCGCACTTAACCGCCGCGGGGTTCAGTGACCTTATGGGAAATTACATCGCTCTGGCCGATGCACGGATTGCTTCCCTCGTCACCGGCGAAGCCCTTAATGAAAAGTTATATGCGGCGGAAGATCTGGCGATGAAAAAAGTCATAAGCCAGGTTGAAAACCTGGCAGCCGGAGACCCTTCCGTCTGTGAACAATTACTGTACGCTCTGATCTTACCGGATATGGAAATTGGTTTTTATGATGCCGTTCGTCCCCTGATGGGTGCGGAGCATCATCTTTCCCGTTATTTGGACATATCCGTCGAACAGCCAAAACTAAACGCTGTACATGGCGAAAAGGTTGGGGTTGGAACGCTTCTCTGTCTGAAAGCTTATGAGCGCTTTAAGACAGCTTTGAAAAATCATCAGCTTGTTCCTGCAGTCCATTTTCCTTCGGCTGCAAAGGAAATCCGAAAAGGTTTCTGGAATACTGAAGTACGCGAGGCCGTCATCCAGCTCAACACACCGGACCCTATGGCAGATATCACCGGAGAACAGGTTCTTGAACACGAAAAGGAGATTCTGCAGATTCTCGATGAACTCCCTGCTTTTCAAGAAATTGAAACATGTTTCCAGAAAATGGGCTGTAAGATTATGATTGAGGAACTCGGTATCACTGATGATATGATTCGTCTGGCAATGATATATTCACCTTATGTGTCTCACGATATCACTTTACTTCGATTAATGAAATTATTTGAAAAATTTTAACACCACTGGCAGACGAATTCCAAGTCTGCCAGTTTTAATATATCTCCCGAGTACAGAGGATATTCCGTTCCCGCTTTGAGTCGTTCCCCATTCCGGCATGTCCCATTAGCTGAACTCATATCCACGACCCTGGCTTCTGTTCCATTCCCTTCCAGCCGGGCATGTATCCGGCTGATTTTCAAATCATCCAATCGAACATCCACTTCCTCCGGAGCTCTTCCGATTAAAAATGGAAAATGTTCCACATGGATGGCCGGTATCTCATTATCTCCTACAGGAATCAGGATAAGCGTTCGGTTTGGATCAGATTTTAAACCAAAAGCAGCCTCCACATCCCCCAAATCCGGACAAGTCTCCCCAAGACCCGAGCCATTCCCATAAAAATCTCCGAAAACATCCGTATCCTTACGCTTTTTCCCTGAAATCATCTTCTTTAATCGCTTTGTCAACTGATGTGTCCATCCTTCTTTTTTTACCGGAGCTGAATGATCTGCTTCCCACGTCACATTTTCTTCCTGGATTACCGATGAATGGATATCCTCTGGGCCGGTTTTCTCTAATGTTAATATTTCCATGAGCTCCGCCGGAAAACACCCTTCTCCATGTACCTTTTGATAAAACGTATAGGCCCACAATACGGCTTTTTCATTGCCATAATCCACATAATTCAGCCACTCTTCCGACACCTTTTCCATTTGATGCCAGAAGTCCTCACCATATCCCGGTATGTATATATACTCCCAATGCTCGCCGCTTCCGAAAATATAGGCCATTTCCACGACAAGATTCGACGGGTCCAAAAGATACTCATCGATCGTTTCCATCACCCGTACCAATGATTTTATAAAGCTTTCCATATGGGCGCAGGTCATGCGCCCTCCGGATAAAATCTCCAAAAAAGAATTCTGATGATTCAATACATAGACCAGACTCTTTTCTTCATTTTCTTCGACCTCATAGAATGTGAGCAATCCGGGCACAGATTGTTTATATAATAATATTTCTTCATATTTTTCTCCATAAATTCCTTCTCTGTCTACCCGGAGATAGGTATTTTTTAAATCTTTATCTCTGTGGTTTTCACGATTCATTCGTCTCATCCTCCTGAGTCTTTTCTCCCTTTCTCGGCAAATCCCTGCTTTTTATGACTGCCGATGAAGCTCTGACCGTACATGGAACACTGTATCTCCCAATTTGAAAATCGGATTGAATCTCAATCTGAAGCTCCCGTCCGGAAAGGCTCTTTGACACATTGATTCCCTGGACTTCTCCGCAAAACAGCCGGCCCGCAAGCATTCGATACCCCTCGGCC
>CATYEA010000095.1 GCA_958405355.1 uncultured Lachnospiraceae bacterium | reverse complement strand
CGGAGCCGCAAAGGTCCTTGAAGAAAAAGGGGCTATTGTGGAAGAATTTGACCTGAGCCTGGTGGAATATGCTATCCCGGCCTATTACGTTATCGCATCGGCAGAGGCAAGTTCCAATCTGGCCCGTTTTGACGGTGTGAAATATGGCTATCGGACCGAAGAATATGAGGGACTTCACAACATGTACAAAAAGAGCCGTTCTGAAGGCTTTGGGCCGGAGGTCAAACGACGGATCATGCTTGGTTCCTTCGTTCTCAGTTCCGGTTATTATGACGCTTACTATCTGAAAGCTTTGCGTACAAAGGCACTGATTAAACAGGCTTTTGATAAGGCTTTTGAAAAATATGATGTGATTCTGGGACCGGCGGCGCCGACGACAGCTCCAAAACTCGGTGATTCTCTCAGCGATCCGATTAAAATGTATTTGGGAGATATCTATACGATTTCTGTAAACCTGGCCGGACTTCCGGGCTTGTCCATGCCATGCGGCATAGATAGTAAGGGCCTGCCGATCGGCGTACAGATGATTGGAGATTGCTTTAAAGAAAAGAATATTATTCGGGCGGCTTATGCCTTTGAACAGACAAGAACCTATCAGCGGCCGGCCATGGCTGAGAAAGGAGCAGAATAATGGCAAAACAATATGAAACCGTCATTGGACTGGAAGTCCATGTAGAACTTGCAACAAAAACAAAAATTTTCTGTTCCTGCAGTACAGAATTCGGAGGAGCGCCAAATACCCATACCTGTCCGGTATGTACCGGAATGCCGGGCTCTCTGCCAGTGCTTAATAAGCAGGTTGTTGAATATGCCATTGCCGTAGGATTGGCGACGAATTGCTCCATTACCCAATATTGTAAATTTGACCGGAAGAATTATTTTTATCCGGATAATCCGCAGAACTATCAGATTTCCCAGCTTTATCTGCCAATCTGCCGGAACGGCGGTGTGGAAATTGAAACGGAAAGCGGCGGTAAAAAGATTGTCGGTATTCACGAAATCCATATGGAAGAGGATGCAGGAAAGCTCATTCATGATGAGTGGGAAGATGCTTCTCTGGTAGATTTCAACCGTTCCGGCGTCCCGCTTATTGAAATCGTATCCGAGCCGGATATGCGTTCCGCTGACGAAGTCATTGCTTATCTGGAAAAGCTTCGTATGATTATCCAGTATTTGGGAGCTTCCGACTGTAAGCTGCAGGAAGGTTCCATGAGGGCGGATGTCAATTTATCCATCCGTGAAGTGGGCGCCGAAGCTTTTGGAACACGAACTGAAATGAAAAATCTGAATTCTTTCAAAGCTATTGCGAGAGCTATCGAGGGCGAGAAAGAACGTCAGATCGATCTCCTGGAAGCGGGCAAAGCAGTCGTTCAGGAAACCCGCCGCTGGGACGATAATAAAGAAACTTCCTATGCTATGCGTTCCAAAGAGGATGCCCAGGACTATCGTTACTTCCCTGAACCGGACCTTGTTCCGATTATTATCAGCGATGAGTGGATTGAAGAAATCCGCAGCCGTCAGCCGGAACTCCGCACGGAAAAGCTGGAACGCTACAAAGCCGAATACGATATTCCTCAGTACGATGCGGAAATCATTACTTCCCATAAAAAACTGGCCGATATTTTCGAGGCGACTGTGGCCCTTGGTAAGAAACCAAAGGAAGTGTCTAACTGGTTGATGGTGGAAACGATGCGTCTCTTAAAAGAACATGACATGGAGCCATCGGATTTGACCTTTGCACCGGAAAATCTGGCGAAACTCATCGGTCTGATTGAAGCAGGCGCCATTAACCGGACGACGGCCAAGGAAGTTTTTGAGAAAGTTTTCGCGGAAAATGTGGACCCGGAAATTTATGTGGAAGAAAACGGATTAAAGATTGAGGCTGACGACGGTGCTCTTAAAGGTATCATTGAGGGCATTGTGGCTGCAAACCCTCAGTCCGTGGCCGACTACAAGGCCGGAAAGAAAAAAGCTATCGGCTTCCTTGTGGGACAGACGATGAAGGCTATGAAGGGTAAAGCAGATCCGGGGACTGTCAATAAGATGCTCACTGAAATCTTAAATTCTTAAATATTTAACGAGGTGACAGAGTCTTTTAATTCTAATCGAATTGGGTGAATTAAAAGGCTCTGTTTTATAATTCGAAAAACGTACAAATCAAAAATGCTATCATAAAATCATCAAAGAGAAAGCGGGAGGGTCAGGAAGTCAGATAGTGTTGCGCGGAAGGTTAGAATTTGATAAAATTTACATAGTTTATAAAAATGACATGGGAGGGAATACATATGCTTCTGTATACAGATATTGTTAATAAGGCATTGAATAGAGAAGCGCTGCCAATCTTAAAAAACGTGGTTGAATCTGCATTGACGGAATATTTTGGAAATGATTGGTATCATCAGTTTGGCAGAAACATTTTGTTAAAATATAAGGATTTTTTACGAATCGAACAGATGATGACGGAGGAAAACAGAAAAGTCATGGACTGTCTGGATGTTACAGCTCTTTTCTTTTTACTGACGCCTTATTATATTCAGGAAGATAAAACTGTCCATTTTGAAGGAGCATTGCCGATAGTGTCTGAGTATGCCCATTTGAGTGAAGGGCAGGCCCGTCGTCTGGATCGGATCCGTGTTATACGTAATAATGTTTCCCATGATAAGTGTGATACAGGCATTGTTCTTGACGATGCGGCAATAAAATCCGGTCGAGAGGAGAAAAAGTGGCTGACGGAAATCGAAGAAATATTGAAATTTTTCAAACCGGAGGAGACACTTTTTGATTATCATCGCAAACTTTCTGAGGAGGTGGCCAGAGAGCTGGAAAGTCATGGAGAAAAAAAGAATGTTTCCACCTACATTTCCGGTGCGGAAGCTGTTCGAACCGAATTCAGAAAAGTGAATCGGTTTGATTTCAGTGAGGCGCCGATTCAGGAGCCAATCAACGGAGCTTCGCCTTGGGCAGTATCAATCAGTGATTTGGAAGATTTACCGTGGCCTTCATTGGCGGCCGCAGCGGAAGAAAGCGTTGCACAGACGGCAGATGGAGAAAATATGCATCAGACAAATAGCGAGACGGCAGAGAAGCAAAACAGCAATATATGGAACGGTGTAGTGACTGAGGAAGCAGTTCACGATGCTATAGACAAGGTTTCAGATCAGTTGGATAAAGGCGTGAGTAAACTTTTCGGATGGCTTGGCGGCAGGAAATGAGGTGAAAGAAGATGATAAATAATGGAGAAAAGGGCAGAGATATAATGGATGACGGCAGCCGGGAAGTGCAGCTGGGGATGGAATGTTTTAACCACAAAGATTATCCGGGAGCTTTTCAATATTTTACAATTTCAGCACAAAAAGGAAATGCTGTTGGGATGAATAATCTTTCTGTGTGTTACGCCAATGGATGCGGAACCGCTGTTCATCGGGATTTTGCTTTTGGATGGATGAAAAAGGCTGCGGAAGCGGGTTATGCCGAATCCTATTATACACTGGCAGCTAAATATTATAATGGTGCGGGTACGATAAAATCGTTGGAACAGGCAGAATATTGGGCGCGAAAAGCTGTTGACGCGGGGACGGCAGATGGGCAGAGAGCCAGACAGCTTTTAGGTATGATTGAAGATGCACGAAAGCAGACGGCGGCTGACCAGGGTGTGAAAAATAATCCGGGAAGAGAAGAAATGGTTCAGGGATTGAATTATTATAAGCAGAAAAACTATGCGGAAGCGTTCAAATGGTTTATGGCTGCGGCCAATAAAGGCAATATTTATGCCATGAATAATGTGTCGCTCTGTTACATAAACGGGCAGGGCGTGGAAAAGGATGCGATACAATCCTTTGAATGGATGAAAAAAGCATGTGAGGGCGGAGCAGTCAATTCTTATTATTCTTTAGCCAATAAATATTTCAGAGGCATCGGCGTTCAAAAATCACTTGAGCAGGCAGAATACTGGGCGCAAAAAGCCGTGGAGAATAAAAGTCAGCATGCTCAAAATGCAAATGCGCTTTTAGAAATGATAAGTAAGGCAAAAAAAGCACCGGCATCAGAGGATATAGCTGAATTTAATGAGGGCTGTCGGCTGTATAATCAAAAACAATATGGTGAAGCATTTAAATACCTTGAAAAAGCGGCAAGGCGCGGACATGCCGGAGCGCTTAGGGTTATTGGTCAGGCTTATTTGTATGGCTGCGGTGTGGAAAAAAATATTTCAAATGCTTATAAATTTTTGCGGGCGGCCGCTTATAGAGGCGATGTTCCGGCTGTGAAAATGATAGCGAAATATTTAATTAATAATGATGAGTTTTTCATGTGGAAATTATATGCTCAGAACCAAAAGATAGAAGGCTGCGAACAGGTATTTACAGATGCGATGATTCAAGAACGAAGCAGAGAGGACGGTTTGGCACATCCATGGGATCAGGTCGAAGCCATGACCCGTGCGGCAGAATGTTGGAAAAATCGTATGAGAAATCCAAATCACAAAGAACAGCTCAGTGGAACCGCTTCAGTGACTTCTGGATTTGCAGCAAGCATCTATTTCGGGAAAGCTATGCGCTATGGAAATTTGGATGCTGCCTGTGGTCTGGCTATGTACTATAACGGTCTTTCAAGTGCGGATTATAAAAATTTAACCATAAATTATTATAAAATAGCAGCATATCTCGGACATTCTTTTGCGATGTATCGGGTGGCTCAGTATTACGATACTATTGACCGAAAGGCGGCGGATGCCTGCTATCGTCAGGCGGCGCTTTGGAAATACCGTCCAGCGCTTCAAGTATGTGAAGAACGGGGAATTTCTTTAAATTGATCTGAAATTTTGTACCCATTTGGGCGTATATTACCGTATGTCCGAATGGGTATAATTTTCATACATTCTTCTGGCAGAATCATACATTTCTTTTGCCAGTTTTAAAGGCTTTAAAACAACGATGGCCGAACCATAGCTGCGAAGCCAGCGGCGAAAAGCGTCCATACCAATGATTTTATCTGTGTAAATGCAGGTGCCGTCGGGACAGAGTTCGAGACGACCGAATCTGCGCCTGGCGGTATCTGCCTGTATTTTTGCTAATATATTGGCAGTGCAGTTTTGAATGAGTAAAGTCACATCTTCAACTTTTTCAGTATCATGATAAGAAATGCCCCACAAAAAATCAGTCATATCGTCTGCTTTTTTTACCGGAAATGGCGGGATTACAGTCATCGAACGAATAGTATCCAGCGGATGGGATAATCCGGCTGTGTCTATACAGTAAACGGTATTTTCATAGGTATCCCGGAAAATACGCTGAGGCATGATTTTAAATTCCATAGGCCCTTCGTGAGTTTGACGGCGAATTTTAAGTCCCATGTTGGACATAATAGCTTTTTCAATTTCTTCGGTCCAATGTTTCTGCCTTTCAGAAATATCAGAAATGGCTGGCTTCTGATAGATGTCTGCTGTCTCTATATGATGCGTCAGCATTTCGGGAAAAATGTCTTTTAAAGCCAAATATTCTATTGAATGGATAGGTAATAGTAAAGTGTCTGCATTAAACCCGATTTCGTAGGCATCCAGCGCAAAAATAGTAAGGTCATACCGGCCGTTTAAAATATCTGTACGAAGGGAGTGACGGTCCAATTCACTGAGATTTTCATAGAAATAGTCAGGGCTGTCCGTAAATAATGCACTTTGTTCGTTTGCTGATGAAGAAAGAATGTAATGTCTCAGCGACGGCGCCGTCAGCAGTTCGGCAAAGTCCCTGCGTATGCTGTCTATTGCGAGTGTCAGATGCCGGCTGAGGTTTGAAATGGTGACCGTATAGTCCTGGCAGCAAAGTAAAGAGAAAATGATATAGTAACGTTCATAAGCGTTGGTCAGATTCATTGATAATTCCTATCCTTTCATAAGCCTCCATGACGCGCAGAGGTGTGTTCTTCATTCGTTCGACAAGCTTCGGTGGTTCGATGACCAGGGCGGCCCTGCCGAAGGAGCGCAGGTATCGGGCGAAGTCTTCAAGTCCGCGTATTGTATCAGCGTAAAAAATCTCTTCTGGGCTGAATTCAAAATCCACCGTTGGCCTTGTATGTTTTCGGAATGACATCAAGGTGCGGACTTTTCTTTCGATATTTCCGAATTTTTGGAACCTAACGGCCACACGCATTGGCTCTTCAAGAGATATTGAAAACATTTCATGGAAAATATGTGTATATTCCGAATTCGCATAGATATAGTTCGGTATTGTTGTTTCTCGGATGTTGTGAGTATCAGCGATATTCGACAGACGAAGTATGGTTTTTATTCCGTTGGTTTCACCGAGCAGATAGAATTGATTTTTTTCCTGACTGTAAACCAGGAGACCGGTGGCGAATGTGAATATATTTTCCTGTCCGTTATTGGCATGGTAGGGTATTTCAAGGACTTTATTTTTGTAATCAAATTTCTGAAATTCATTTAACTTGTTTTCAATTTCCGCAGAAATAAGGTTGAGTTTCCCATGGGTCAGGTGGCATTTAGCGGGAAATTTTTGCTGAGCATCATAATTTGTGAGTAAACAAGCTTTATAATATATATTTTTCAGGGTTTCAGACAGGGGGTTTGAGCTGCCGGAATGTGTGTAAAAGTCACAGAAACGCTCCAAAGTTATTTTTCGCTTTTCCAGAAGCGCAGGAGCCAAAGCAGTCAGTTCATAGCAGTAGGTACGGGCCCCATCGGGTTTAGTGCGGAGCATCCGTAGATAGCCATTATCTTTTAAATGACGGATATCTTTGCGGAGTGTATCCGAAGAATAATCACCAAAAGTACGGTCGGAATAGGCAGAGCATAGTTCTTCAAATGACATTGGGATTGAAGAACAATGCAGCAGCTCTAAAACTGTCCAGCGGCGAATCGCGGCCTGGGTTATCGGTTCTATAAGTGTTTGAGAATGTGAACAGGCATCCGTGTGAGTAAGAAGGCGGACTATTCCGCTTCTTCCGGGCATTTCCAATGAAATCCCTTCTTTTTGAAGACTTTGAAGGTCGACACACAGCGTATTTGGAGAAATATGGAAAATTTCAGTAAGTTCTCTGCGGGATGCAGTCTTATGCTGCTTTAAATATTCGAGCAGTTTGGCTCGACGCTGGTCTTTAGACATATCTTTTGTTTGTTTCATATTGAATTCCCCTGCAAATTGAAAAGTGAATATCTAAAAAAATAATAA
>CATYEA010000094.1 GCA_958405355.1 uncultured Lachnospiraceae bacterium | reverse complement strand
GACCAAAACCATTAATTGCTACTCTTACTGCCATAATTTTAGTTCCTCCTAAATTAGATTATATTATTATTATGATTCTATTTTACCCAATTACCGAATAAAATTCAAGTTAATTTCGGATAATATTTGTTATTTATTTGACAAATGACGGAAATTGGACTATATTTAGCTTAAAATAGAATAATGGAGGCTTAAACATGATTACCAGTGATATACATATGCACTCATCCTTTTCTACAGACTCTGAATCCCCAATGGAAGACATGATTCAGGGAGCCATTTCCAGGGGAATGAAAACCATCTGCTTTACCGAGCATCTGGATTATGAATATCCTTCCGCAGACGGTACCGTTTTATTTGAAGTGGATATGGATGCTTACGAGAAAAAATTATTTGAATTAAAAGATAAGTATAAAAAAAATATCGAGGTGCTGTTTGGCATTGAGTTCGGACTTCTGCCCCATCTGGCCGACCGCTATGCCGCTGTCGCCGACGCCCATGACTTTGATTTTATTATCGGCTCTTCCCATCTCATTCCGGCACCATGGTATAAAAAAGATTTAGACCATATTCAAAAGCATGGTACAGCCCCAAAGGATATGATTCACGGCGATCCTTATGAAACTGAATTTTGGGAAGGCCGTACCGTCGAAGATATCTGTGAAAAATATTTCCGGACCATCATTGATAATACGGCAGCATATAAAAATTTTGACACCTACGCCCACATAGATTATCTCATTCGGTATGCACCTGAAAAAAACAAAGGCTATACCTACAAAAAACATGCCGACATTCTTGATATGGCTTTAAAGACCATCATCAACAATAATCTGGCCCTGGAAGTCAATACCGCCGGCTACAAATACGGCCTCGGCCAGCCAAACCCTCAGGCCGATATTCTGTCCCGTTATCTGGAACTTGGCGGCGAGATGATCACCATCGGTGCCGATGCCCATAAGCCGGAACATATTGCCTATGATTTTAAAAAAGCCGAAGAGCTTTTAAAAACCCTCGGCTTTAAATATTATACAGTGTTTAAAAAACGTCAGCCTGTGATGCTGCCCCTGTAAACGGCTGTTTAAGCACCTCATACAACTCGGCTTCTGTGGCTCTCATATATGGATTTGTCCAGAAAATATCAACAATTCCAAAGGTCAAAGCGCCGAGAAATGCCCATCCGAAAAAGGACATGTCTAAGACAAATGTATTCCATTTATGTCCCATCATCATCTGCCGACTTAAGTTCAACACTTCTTTTGTCGGCATATCCGGATGCTCTGCAAGAATATAGTCCACCATACGGTATTCATAGCTTTTAATGAAACCCGGAATAATAAATACCCATGTCCAAAGGAAAATGTACAATCCCCGTAAAAACATCGTTTTCACCACAGGCAGAAAATCTCTCCGGTTAAATGCAAAGGCCAGTTCACCAATACTTGTCTTTTCTGTCCGGTTCCGATAGAAAAAGCTGGCCATCCCGACCTGAATTGGATTCAAAATAAAATAATTCAGACAGATACGGACGATCATCAGTAAAATTCCGTAAAACAACACGGCAGAAGTCACAACACTTGTGAACATGCCTACTCCGGTCTCTGAATAGACAAATTTTTCCGCATAATTCTTAAGCTGCGGTAATGTATAATTCTGCACATCGTAAGAAATATCATTATCTCCGATATTTGCCGTTACTTGCTCTGTACCGGAAGTACCGGAATTTCCCGAGGTGGCCGATGAACCGCCATTCGTTCCCGCCGCATACTGAAGTACAAGGAATATAAGACAGACAGCCACCGCCGCCCAGTAATAACCACGCAAACTCTGTTTTGCCCTCTGCTTTAAATCAGCTCTTACCCACATAGGCTTACCTCCCCTGACAGCTTTCAGCCTTTAACCATCTCAATCACGCCGCCGCCAACAACATAATCCCCATCATACATGACAAGGGCCTGTCCCGGCGTAATGGCCCGCTGAGGTTCATCAAATTCGCAGACGAGCATTCCGTTCTCCGTCATAGAAACCGTGGCTAAAGCTCCTGCATGAGCATAACGGACTTTTGCGTGAACACGAATTTTTTCTCCTACATCCGGCTCCGGAATGGACATCCAATTTACATGTGAGGCCGTCAGAACGGATTTAAAAACATCCTCACTCTCGCCAATGACCACTTCATTCGTCTCCGGCCGAATCTCTGTAACAAATACCGGATGACCCATAGAAAGGTTCAGACCTTTCCTCTGGCCCACCGTATAATGGGTAATCCCTTCATGGATTCCAAGCACTTTTCCTGATTTATCTACAAAATTCCCCTTAGGAAGTTTTTTTCCAGTATATTCATAGAGAAATTTTTGATAATTACCATCAGGAATAAAGCAGATATCCTGACTGTCCGGTTTGGATGCCACAAGGAGTCCCATCTCTTCCGCCATCTGTCGGATTTCTTCTTTCGTATAGTCTCCATCCGGCATCAACGTTTTTGAAAGCTGCTCCTGGGTCAGATTATAGAGCGCATAGGTCTGATCTTTCCTGGATGGTGCTTTTTTTAACGTATATCTGCCGTTTTCCAACCGGACCACCTTGGCATAATGTCCCGTGGCAATATAATCACCGCCGATAGACATCGCCCGATGTAAAAGGGCTTCCCATTTCACATAACGGTTGCACCGAATACACGGATTCGGTGTTCTTCCCCGAAAATATTCCTCGGCAAAGTCATCCATCACCCACTCTTTGAATTCCTTTTTAAAATTCATCACATAGTAGGGAATATCCAACTGGCTGGCCACCCGGCGTGCATCATCCACAGCACTCAAACCGCAGCAGCCGCCATTTTCTTCCTGAACGGCCGTTTCTTCATCCTGCCAAATCTGCATCGTCACACCGACCACATCATAGCCCTGCTTTTTTAAAAGCATCGCTGCGACCGAAGAATCCACGCCGCCGGACATTCCAACAATGACTTTTTTATTTTTCATGGATTAATAATCCTCTTCAACTTCTTCTTCACCAATATCTGACTTTGGTTTGGAAAGTCCGTCGATTTTAATACCGTTTTTCTCGGCGTAATCCCAAAGGGCCGCATGAATGGCTTCCTCAGCCAGAAGAGAACAATGAACTTTGACCGGAGGCAGACCATCCAGGGCTTCCATAACGGCTTTGTTTGTAACTTCCAGAGCTTCGTAAATTGTTTTTCCTTTTACGAGCTCTGTAGCCATACTGCTTGTTGCCACAGCGGCTCCACAGCCGAAAGTCTTAAATTTCACATCCTGGATAACCTGATTTTCATCAATGTCAAAATAAATACGCATGATATCGCCGCATTTTGCATTACCAACAGTACCTACACCACTGGCATTTTCGATTTCTCCCACATTTCTTGGATTCTGAAAATGATCCATTACTTTTTCGCTGTACATAAAAACTCCTCCTATTTGTTCTTCTTTACAAAATCTTCGTATAATGGAGACATTGCTCTAAGACGTTCTACAATGCCTTTAATCTTATCAACCACATAATCCATCTCTTCCATTGTATTATCTTCACCCAGGGTCAGACGCAGAGAACCATGTGCAATCTCATGAGGCAGGCCGATGGCAAGCAATACGTGGGATGGGTCCAATGACCCGGAAGTACAAGCAGAACCACTGGAACCACAGATTCCGGCCATGTCAAGCATGATCAGCAGAGATTCACCTTCAATAAACTGGAAGCTGAAATTAGCATTATTCGGAAGACGGCAGTCTCTGTCACCATTCAAACGGGTATAAGGAATTTCCGCCAAAATCCGGTCAATCAAATGATCTCTCAGCTCGGTTTCTTTCTTAATCCGTTCGTCCATGGTAGCTATAGCGATTTCTACCGCTTTTCCCAAACCAACAATACCCGGTACGTTTTCTGTTCCGGCCCGGCGTTTCCGTTCCTGAGCGCCACCGTGAACGAAAGAACGGATCTTCACACCTTTGCGGATATATAAGAAACCAATACCCTTTGGTCCGTTCAATTTATGACCGCTGGCACTGAGCATATCAATATTTAATTCATCAACGTTAATCGGAAGCTGACCAAAGGCCTGCACCGCATCTGTATGGAACAGGATACCATGTTCATGGGCGATGGCACCGATTTCTTTGATTGGCTGGATCGTTCCGATCTCGTTATTTGCAAACATGACAGAAATTAAAATCGTTGTCGGACGGATTGCTTTCTTTAACTCATCTAATTTAATCACACCGTTTTCATCCACATCCACATAAGTTACTTCATATCCGCGCTCTTTTTCAAGATATTCGCAGGTATGCAGAATCGCATGATGCTCGATTTTTGATGTGATGATATGATTTCCTTTATTCTTATAGGCTTCAGCCGTTGCAACAAGCGCCCAGTTATCGGATTCGGAACCGCCCGCTGTAAAATAAATATTGGCAGCATCTGTTCCCAGTGCTTTTGCAATCGTCTCACGGCTTTCCGTAACGACCGTTTTATTTTTTGCTCCCAGATCATAAACCGTGGAAGGATTTCCGTAATTTTCAGTAAAGTAAGGCAGCATCGCTTCTACGACTTCAGGCCGTGTCGCTGTCGTTGCCGCATGGTCCAGATAAATAATTTTCTTATCCATCTTATCTTCTCTCCATTCATATATATTATTTTGAGCAATATGCTTTTTGACCGGTTTCATCTGTAATTCCAGGGCTGTTCGCAACAATTTCCTCCAATGTCATAGAATCCATCGTATCATTAATACTATTATTTATACGCTTCCAGACATATTTTGTGACACAGGAGTCAAACTTGGCGCATTTACTTTCACTGTCCGGACAGTCGACCACAACCATTTCCCCTTCCAGGGCTCTAAGCACATCGCCTACAGAAATCTCGCCGGCTGGTTTTGCCAGCTGATAACCGCCATTGATTCCCCGAATACTTAAGATCAGTCCTGCCTTTTTCAATTTGGCAAATAACTGTTCCAGATAGCTTTCGGACAAACCTTCCCGGGAGGCAATGGTGCTGATCGATATCGGTTCATCTTTTGAAAACAGAGCCAAATCCACCGCCGCTCTCAGACCATATCGGCCTTTTGTTGAAAGTTTCATACTCTCACCTCTTATATCCGAGTAATTTACTCGGATTTATGTTCCTAGAATATCACCGAACCCTCTAACTGTCAATACGATTTTTTTCAATAAGCTCTAAAAATTCGTCTTCCGTAATAATCGAAACACCAAGTTCCTTCGCCTTTTTATTTTTTGATGAAGCCGAAGCTGCATCGTTATTAATCAAATAATTTGTTTTGGAAGATACAGAACCGGCTACCTTGCCGCCTTTAGATTCAATCAGTGCTTTGACTTCATTACGATTTGCAAAATGATGGACACTTCCCGTAATGACAAAGGTCATATTCTTAAATATCATCTCGTCCTCTGAAATCTTTTCCTTCTCAAGATGCACTTCAGAAAGGAGATCTTCAACCCGTTCCCGCATTTTTGAATCTTTAAAAAAGCTTTCCACATTTTTTGCAATGATCGGTCCGATACCCTCAATCGTCGTAATTTCTTCCGCATCCGCTGACATCAGAGCAGAAAGATCATCTTTAAAATACCGACACAACAGTTTTGCATTGGAAAGTCCCACATTTGGAATTCCAAGGCTGTATACGAACCGGGCTGTCGGTATATTCCGGGATTTTTCCACAGCTTGTATTAAATTTGCATAGGATTTTTCTCCCATACCTTCCATCTCGATGATTTCTTCTTTATGATTTTCCAGATGAAATACATCCTTCAAACTGCGAATAAAGCCCTTCTGTACAAACTTTTCCAGCGTTGCTTCAGACAAGCCTTCGATATTGAATGCATCCCTGGATACAAAAAGTGACAAACCTTTGATATGTTTGGCCTCACAATCCGGATTCGGACAGGTCAGTACTTTCACATCATTTTCTTGCAAAATTTTCGTTGGCTGATGACATACCGGACATACTTCCGGAATCTCCAATGTGCCGCTCCGGGTCAGATTCTCGCTGATCTGCGGAATGATCATATTCGCTTTATAAACCATCAGTTCATCGCCAAGCCCCAGTTCCAGACTCTCCACAATGCTTACATTATGAATACTTGCACGGGACACTGTCGTTCCTTCCAACTGCACTGGTTCAAATATAGCTACCGGATTAATAAGCCCTGTCCGGGATGCACTCCATTCCACTTCAAGAAGCCGTGTTTTCTCCGTTTCATCGGCCCATTTAAAAGCAATGGAATCCCTCGGAAACTTCGCCGTTGTTCCCAGGGAACGGCTGTAGGCAATATCATCCAGCGTAAGTACCAGTCCGTCTGACGGCAGATCATTGGCCTTTACATGTTCTGAAAACCACTGGACTTCAGCTTCAATATTTGAAGCATCAACCATTTTATATTCTACTGTTTCAAAGCCAAGAGCCCGAAGCCACCCCATCTGCTCTCTCCGGGAGTTATTAAAATCAACATCTTCTGCTTTTACCAAAGTAAAGGCGTAAAAATAGACACCTCTCTGAGCTGTAATTTCATTGTTCAACTGCCGCACTGAACCGCTGCATAAATTCCGTGGATTTTTATATTTGGCATCCACATCTTCAATACTTTCATTCAGTTTTTGAAAATCTGAATATTTAATCAATGCTTCGCCGCGAAGCACCAGCTCTCCCTCGTAAGAAATCTTATGAGGCAGATTCCGGAATACTCTTGCATTATTCGTAATGACTTCCCCGGTAATTCCATTACCCCGGGTAACTGCTTTATAGAGTTCGCCTTTCCGATAAGTCAACACAATAGTCAAACCATCCAGCTTCCAGGAAAGCAAGCCTTCATGACCCTCAATCCATGTACGGAGCGCCTCCACATCTTTTGTTTTATCCAGGGAAAGCATCGGTGAATCATGGTTTTCCTTTGGCAGCTCACTGAGTACCTCATAGCCCACATGAATGGATGGACTGTCCGCTAAGACCGTCCCGGTTTCCTTTTCCAATTCCAGAAGACGGTCATAAAGCGCATCATATTCAAAATTACTCATAATTTCCCGGGCTTCCTGATAATAAACTTTAGAAGCTTCATTTAATTTCTGAATTAATTCCCGCATCTCTTTCAGAAGATCATTCATGGACGATTCCTCCCCGCAGTTCTCTTAGCTCACGGCCTTTAATTTCCCGCCATTCGCCTTCTTTAAGTTCTCCTAACTGAACACTCATGATCCGTATACGTTTTAATGTAACCACGTGAAAATTAAAATATGCGCACATCCGGCGGATCTGACGGT
>CATYEA010000093.1 GCA_958405355.1 uncultured Lachnospiraceae bacterium | reverse complement strand
CGCAGGATCTGGCTTGCATCCAGCATAAAATAGGTCTCGTAAACCCCCGGTGTCGCTATACGCAGCAGCCACCCGACAACATATATAATGATGATATATTTCATCAGATTTGGAATGGCAAACTTTCCGAATTTACGTTCTAACTTATCTAATAATGACATATAAAACCCTCTCTGTGAATATTAAAGGGGCTGCCGCATGAAAGCTGCCCCTTTTTCCATGTTTTACAATTAGTTTTATTATAGTAAAAGCCTTGTTTTTTGTCAACCGACACTTACTCTAGCCGTCTGTCTCCGGAATATAAACCACGTCATTTTCTGTCATCATGATCGGTTTCATCTGTGGATTGGCATTTCGGAAAGTCGAATAATCCATATTAAAATGTTCGAGAAGCCAGTCCAGAGTATCTCCGTTCTGTATAATATAAGGTATATGTTTGACCGGTATACATAGTTTATCACCAATCGTCAGATTATAAACATCTACTGTGGGATTTTTTTCCATTAGATCTTCCACAGTCACGCCGTAAAGCCGGGACACCTTATATAAACTGTCCCTTTCCCGAATCTCATGCAACATTCCGTCACATCTTCCGTATTCATTGTCCTGACGCCGCACAAAATAATTCATAGGCCCACCTGTTTTTTTATTTATTCTATGCAGTTTTCCAGAAAAAGGTGTATGAGAACCTACCAAAGTGAGTATTGAGTTTTTTGCCCGGTTGTACTATAATACATTCGACAAAGAATATATATTTTATATAGAAACTCTTAGGAGGAATTGCATGAATACTACATATAGATTAGGAATTGATATCGGTTCAACGACCGTAAAAATTGCCTGTCTGGATGATAAAAATCAGGTGGTTTTCTCGGATTATGAGCGACACTTTGCCAACATCCGTGAAACACTTCTGGATCTGATCATCAAAGCAAAAAATGCTTTGGGCAATGTGGATATTCACGGTATGATTACCGGTTCCGGCGGTATGTCCATCGCCAAGCCATTGAATATCCCATTTGTCCAGGAAGTTATTTCTGTATCCACCGCACTCCAGTATTTTGAGCCAAAAACAGATGTGGCCATTGAGCTTGGCGGTGAGGATGCAAAAATTATTTATTTTTCTCAGGGAAATATTGAACAGCGTATGAACGGCATCTGTGCCGGCGGTACAGGTTCTTTCATTGACCAGATGGCTTCTCTTCTTCAAACAGATGCCTCCGGTCTGAATGAATACGCAAAAGACTATCAGGCTATTTATCCTATCGCAGCCCGCTGCGGTGTCTTTGCAAAATCGGATATTCAGCCTTTAATCAATGAAGGTGCCACAAAAGCCGATTTATCGGCTTCTATTTTTCAGGCCGTAGTTAATCAGACCATCAGCGGTCTGGCCTGCGGTAAACCAATTCGGGGACATGTGGCTTTTCTTGGAGGTCCGCTTCATTTCCTTTCCGAATTAAAGGAATCTTTCATTCGGACACTCCATTTATCCGGAGAATATATTATTGCCCCGGAGAATTCCCATTTGTTTGCGGCCATGGGTGCAGCCATGAACGACAGCAATACGGAAGGCCGGACATTGGATGAACTGATTGCTCTCCTCTCTTCGGATATCAAGATTGAGGCAGAGTCCAAGCGCATGGAGCCTCTTTTTAAAGATCAGGCCGATTATGATGCTTTTACGGAACGTCATAATAAACATGCGGTGAAAAAAGGAAATCTCAAAGATTATGAAGGGGACTGTTTTCTAGGTATCGATGCCGGCTCGACCACAACAAAAGTGGCCATCGTCGGCGAAGATGGAACGCTTCTTTATTCTTTCTACAGTAACAATAACGGAAGTCCGCTGAATACAACGATCCGTGCCATCAAAGAAATTAAAGAACAGCTCCCGGACAGCGCACGTATTGTCCGCGCCTGCTCCACCGGTTACGGCGAAGCTTTAATGAAAGCCGCTTTCATGTTGGATGAAGGTGAAGTTGAAACAGTGGCCCACTACTATGCCGCTGCTTTCTTTGAACCGGAGGTGGATTGTATTCTGGATATCGGCGGCCAGGATATGAAATGTATTAAGATTAAAAACAATACGGTAGACAGCGTCCTTTTAAATGAGGCCTGCTCTTCCGGCTGCGGTTCCTTTATTGAAACCTTTGCCAAATCTCTGAATTATGAGATTTCTGATTTCGCAAAAGTGGCTTTATTTGCCGAAAACCCAATTGACCTGGGCTCTCGCTGTACGGTGTTCATGAACTCTAATGTTAAGCAGGCCCAGAAGGAAGGCGCAGAGGTCGGCGATATTTCTGCCGGACTGGCTTATTCTGTTATTAAAAATGCCCTCTTAAAGGTTATCAAACTGACGGACCCGAAGGATCTGGGAGAAAAGATTGTTGTTCAGGGCGGTACATTTTATAATGATGCCGTTCTTCAAAGCTTTGAGCGTATTGCCGGACGAGATGCTGTCCGTCCGGATATTGCCGGTATTATGGGCGCTTTTGGTGCAGCTCTTATTGCCAGAGAACGGTATGACGGTACAGAATCCACCATGCTCTCTCTGGATAAGATGATCGCGCTGAAATATACGACCTCTATGGGACGGTGTAAAGGCTGTACAAATAGCTGTCATCTGACCATTAACCGCTTCAGCGGCGGACGCCAGTTCATTACGGGTAACCGTTGTGAGGTCGGTATCGGAAAGGCCAAAGCTGACAGCACTATCCCGAACTTATTTGATTATAAATACAAACGTATTTTCCAATATGAACCGCTGACCGAAGATAAGGCCAGCCGGGGTAAAGTAGGTATTCCGCGTGTACTGAATATGTACGAAAACTACCCATTCTGGTTTACCTTCTTTACAAAACTGGGCTACCAGGTTGTTTTGAGTCCTCAGTCCTCTGCTAATATCTATACGCTGGGTATCGAATCCATTCCGAGTGAATCCGTATGCTATCCGGCCAAGCTGGTCCATGGACATATCATGTGGCTTATAAAAAACGGCGTGGACTTCATTTTCTACCCGAGCATTCCTTATGAACGTGATGAGGTGGAAGGTGCCAACAACCATTACAACTGTCCGATCGTTACTTCTTATTCGGAGAATATTAAAAACAACGTGGAAGAACTGGTTTCTGAACATATCAAGTTTATGAATCCATTCCTTTCCCTGGATAATAAAGAACATATTGTTCAGAGAATGACAGAAGAATTCTGTAACACTACAGATATCCGTTCTCAGGAAATCAAAGATGCCGTAGACGCTGCCTGGACGGAACTTGCCAAAGCCCGTCAGGATATGAAGGATAAAGGCGAGGAAACGATCAAATACCTGCGGGATAACCATATGAAGGGTATTGTCCTGGCCGGACGCCCATATCACATTGATAAAGAAATCAACCATGGTATTCCGGAACTGATCACTTCCTATGGTATTGCTGTATTGACCGAGGACAGTGTTTCCCATCTGGCTGAGATTGAGCGTCCGCTCATCGTCTCCGACCAGTGGATGTATCACTCCCGGCTTTACAAAGCTGCCCAGTTTGTGAAGACCCAGGAGAATCTGGAACTGATCCAGCTTAACTCCTTTGGCTGCGGTCTGGATGCGGTAACAACGGACCAGGTAAAAGATATTCTGACTGGTTCCGGACGGCTTTACACCTGCCTGAAAATCGATGAAGTCAGCAACCTGGGAGCTGCCCGTATTCGTATCCGTTCTCTCATAGCAGCCATCCGTCTGCGTGAACAGAAACATATTCATGGAGAAATCCATACAAGCGCTCATGACCGTATTATCTTTACCGAAGAAATGGCGAAGGACTATACGATTCTCGCCCCGAATATGTCTCCGATTCATTTTGATATATTGATCGAGGCCCTTCGATATAATGGTCTGAAAGTTGATCTGCTTCCGGACTGCGATAAAGAGGCCATTGATATCGGTTTGAAATATGTAAACAACGATGCCTGCTACCCTTCCATCTGTGTAATTGGGCAGATTATGAAGGCACTGCTTTCAGGCAAATATGATTTAAATAAAGTAGCTATTGCCATGACCCAGACCGGCGGCGGCTGCCGTGCAACCAACTACATCGGATTTATCCGACGTGCGCTTCAAAATGCGGGAATGCATCAGATTCCGGTCGTATCCATCAATGCGGCAGGACTGGAATCCAATCCGGGTCTCAAAATCACTCCGAAGCTTTTAATCGGAGCCATGCAGGCTATCGTTTACGGCGATGTTTTCATGCGTGTACTTTACCGGATGCGTCCTTATGAGATTTATCCAGGTTCAGCCGACCGGCTTCACAAATATTGGCAGCAGGTTTGTATTGATTCCATTACAGGAAAGAATCGAAACAGCTTTAAAAAGAATATTCAGGGAATTATTCGTGACTTTGACCAGCTCCCGATTGATGAAAATCTTAAAAAGCCAAGAGTCGGTATCGTCGGAGAAATTCTTGTTAAATTCTCTCCTTCTGCCAACAACTATCTGGTGGACTTGCTGGAAAAAGAAGGTGCCGAGGCTGTTATGCCGGACCTTTTGGATTTCTTCTTATACAGCGCCTATAACAGCAACTTTAAATACGAAAAACTTGGAAAAAGTAAGAAAGGTGCTGTGATGGGTAATGCGGCTATTAAAGCCCTTGAAGCAGTTCGTAAGACCGCCCGTAAGGAACTTGAAAAGAGCCGCCACTTCCATCCACAGGCGAAAATCGAAGAACTTGCCAAATACGCTGAACCGATCGTTTCCATCGGTAACCAGACCGGTGAAGGATGGTTCTTGACGGGTGAAATGATCGAACTGATTCACCAGGGTGCTGGAAATATTGTATGTACCCAGCCATTTGGCTGCCTGCCGAACCACATTGTCGGCAAGGGTGTTATTAAAGAACTTAGAAATACATATCCGGGTTCCAATATCGTAGCCATCGACTACGACCCGGGCGCCAGCGAAGTAAATCAGGTCAACCGAATCAAACTCATGCTGGCCACAGCCAATAAAAATCTGGCCGACGGAATTTAAATTCAAAAAAATTCTCCTCTTGAAAACCTTGAAACGGTTTCTGCGAGGAGAATTTTTTAATATTTTTATATTTCTATATGTTCTCTATCTGCCAGTCAATCGGCTCGATACCATGTTCTTTTAAAAAGTTATTTGTCTGGCTGAACGGCCGACTTCCAAAAAAGCCTCTGTAGGCTGAAAGCGGACTCGGGTGCGGTGCTTCCAAAATCAGATGTTTTGGGTTATTTAACATCGATTTCTTCATCTGGGCCGGACGTCCCCAAAGAATAAACACCATCGGCCGGTCCACTTCATTCAGCACACGGATCGCAGCATCCGTAAATTCTTCCCAGCCAATACCCCGGTGGGAATTGGCCTGATGAGCCCGCACGGTGAGTACTGTATTCAACAATAATACGCCCTGATCCGCCCATTTTTTCAAATAACCATTATTCGGTATGTAGCAACCCAAATCTTCATGAAGTTCCGTATAAATATTTACCAGAGACGGCGGAATCTCCACATCCGGTTTAACTGAAAAACAAAGGCCATGAGCCTGGCCATCACCATGATATGGGTCTTGACCGAGGATCACTGCTTTCACCTTCGAGAGAGGCGTGAAGCTAAACGCATTAAAAATATCATCGGCCGCCGGAAAGATCTGACGGCTATTATATTCAGTAAGAACTGTTTTATAAAGCTTTGCATAATAAGGCTTACGAAATTCCGGTGTCAGCGGTTCAAGCCAATCGTTGCTGATTGCTGCCATAATTATCCCTCTCCTTTGTATATTTTAAATCACAGACGCATAGAAACGCCTTTATCACTTAAATAGCGTTTTAAATCGTTGATTTCCAGCTCTTTATAGTGGAACAAAGAGGCAGCCAGCGCTGCATCTGCTTTTCCTTCCGTCAGAGCTTCATAAAAATGTTCCTTCGTTCCCGCACCGCCGGAGGCAATAACAGGTACAGAAACAATTTCAGCAATCCGACGGGTCAATTCAATGTCATATCCAGCTTTTGTGCCGTCGCAGTCCATACTGGTCAGAAGGATTTCTCCTGCACCGAGTTTATTCACCCGCTCAGCCCATTCTAAAGCATCCAGCCCTGTATCAATCCGTCCGCCATTTTTATAGATATTCCATCCGCTGCCGTCGGCCCGTCGTTTGGCATCAATAGCGACAACAACACACTGGCTGCCAAATTTATCTGCCGCTTCTGAAATCAGCTCCGGCCGATTAATGGCCGAAGAATTAATAGAAATCTTATCCGCGCCCTCACGGAGCAGTGCACGGAAATCTTCGACTGTACGGATACCGCCGCCGACTGTAAAAGGAATAAATACATTTTCAGCTACACGGCGAACCAGATCGACCACAGTATTTCGTGCATCAGAAGAAGCCGTAATATCCAGAAATACTACTTCATCTGCCCCGGCCTTATCATAGGCGGCCGCAATTTCCACCGGATCTCCGGCATCTTTTAAATTGACAAAGTTTACACCCTTGACAACCCGTCCGTTGTGTACATCCAAACATGGTATAATTCGCTTCGTAAACATTTTCTGCCTCCTAAATTTCTGTAAAATTCTTCAATATCTGCAATCCGGTCTGACTGCTTTTTTCCGGATGGAACTGACAGGCAAATACATTACCCGATTCCACCGACGCATCAATATCCACACTGTACCAGGTCTTTGCCGCCACATCAGAAGGCTGTTTGGCTTTTAAATAATAAGAATGTACGAAATATACATAAGGATTCCCTTCAATCCCCTTAAAAAGGCGAGCTCCCGGTGTAATATCCAGAGAATTCCATCCCATATGGGGAATCTTAAGGCCTGGAGCCGATGGAATCGACAGAATCTCTCCCGGAAGAATTCCCAGGCCGCTCACTCCTTTGCTTTCATCGCTCCGTTCAAATAAGAGCTGCAGTCCAAGGCAGATTCCGAGAAAAGGTGTTTTCTTTTCAACCACATCGTAAATCGTCTGTATCAAATGATATTCCTTTAAATGGCTCATAGCATCCCCAAAAGCTCCAACTCCTGGTAAGATCACATGGCTGGCCGCCATAATCTCATCTCTGTCCCGGGTAATTTTTACGTCCTGACCAAGATACTGACAGGCTTTTTCTACACTTTTTATATTTCCTGCATCGTAATCAATAATGGTAATCATTGCTTTAATCTCCTAAAATTTTGCTTATCTAAATTATTCTATCATAAATCTGAAAAATTTTCCATTGCAAAACAAACAAAAATGTAATAGTATAATAATCAGAACATTAAGATGTGTATTTCTAAGGAGGCAATTTATGAAAAC
>CATYEA010000092.1 GCA_958405355.1 uncultured Lachnospiraceae bacterium | reverse complement strand
CCCCTGTTACCGCCGTGAAAGGGCGGTGTCTTAACCGCTTGACCATGGAGCCTCAACGAAAATTATCATATCATAACTTAAGACATTTGGCAAGCTATTTTTTCATTTTTTCTCAACTTTTTATGATTTTTTTCATCTGAGAGGAGGCGCTAATGGACGCCTCATATATTTAAAATTACAGGTTATTCCCAGTCTCTTTATTAAATATATGAGCTACACTGCCCTGGAATGTAAATGTAATCTCTTTTCCCATCGAAATAAAAGAACTATTTCCGATTGTCGGTACAATGATGATGATGTCCTTATTCTGAGCTGTTACATGATAATGAATTTCGCTTCCCATCATTTCAGAAACATCCACAACCCCATGAATCTTCGCATCTGCCTCTGTATCCAGCACTAAATGCTCCGGCCGAACACCAAGTACCACTTCCTGGGGCTCCACATTTTTCGCCAACAGCCGTTCCTGTTTTTCTTCAGACAGCACGACCGTCAGCCCTTCCAGCCTTACTGCATATTTTCCATCAACCTTTATCAATTCAGCGTCAAACTGGTTCATTCGAGGCATACCGATAAAGCCGGCCACAAACAGATTGGCCGGATGGTCAAATACTTCCTGAGGTGTTCCGACCTGCTGAATCACACCGTCTTTCATAATAACAATACGGTCTCCCAATGTCATAGCTTCGGTCTGATCGTGGGTTACATAAATGAACGTTGTGTTGATACGTTTCCGCAGCTTGATAATCTCCGCTCTCATCTGATTACGCAGCTTCGCATCCAGATTCGAAAGCGGCTCATCCATTAAGAGTACCTTCGGACTTCTCACAATGGCCCGTCCTATGGCAACTCTCTGTCTCTGACCGCCGGAAAGCGCTTTCGGTTTTCGATCCAGATATTCGGTGATCCCGAGAATTTCTGCAGCCTCATTCACCGTTTTTTCAATGGTCGCCTTATCTACTTTTTTTAATTTTAATGGATAAGCCATGTTCTCAAATACAGTCATATGCGGATAAAGGGCATAACTCTGGAATACCATGGCAATATCCCGTTCTTTTGCGGCCACATCATTGACACGCTTATCATCAATGTAAAGATCACCGGATGAAATTTCTTCCAGGCCGGCTACCATACGGAGCGTTGTGGACTTTCCGCACCCGGACGGTCCAACCAATACAATAAATTCCTTATCTGCAATATCAAGGTTGAATTCCTGAACAGCGACAACGCCTTCTTCTGTGACCAGAAGATTACTTTTCTTTTCCTGTTCCCCTTTTTTATTTTTCTTTTTTTCAGTATTGGGGTATATTTTTTTAATATTCTTCAATTTTAAACTTGCCATTATTGTTCCTCCATCCCATACCACCGGATTTCATTTGCTTCCATATGAAGTTCAAAGCTGGTTCCGTCACCACGGTATACTACCGTATCCTGCGGCTCATAAGTGTTATTTACAACACAATACTTTCCGTTTTTTACATAAGCATGGATTTCTACATTAAAGTTTGTACTGAACCACTTTTGAAGCTGGTCCTCACTGTGCGTACTCCAAAGTATACTTCTGTATAAAATCCGGCTGTTTTCAAAACTATACGGAAGACCGCTGATATAGACCGCACGGCCCTTTCCGAAGGAGTTCACTGCCATCTGAACTTCTTTATCCCTCTGAACTAAAATCTCCGTTCCTTCAAAGGCGTAAATATTTTTCTTACCCTCACCGAAATCTACAGGTTTTGTAATATCTGCAAGGATAAAATGTTCCGGATGCTCTTTCCAATTATATTTATCATAATTTAATGTAAATCCCGTTTCTTTTTCCACACCAAGTATATTTGCAAGCTGGAAATAATGCCCCTGGTACTGATGCCCGGATGGTTCACCCACACCGATAAAACCGCCGCCATTATAGATAAACTCCCGAATTCTCGCAGTTACCTCCGCATCTTCCCATACATAACCGCCAGTATGTGCTGTATCACCATCGCCCACATTAATAATAACATCTATATCGTCCAGTACATGGGCATCCGTCCGTATATCATCAAATGAAATAAACTTCACGTCAAAAGCAGCACCGGAAAGCGCCTCGATCACGCCCTCATAACTATAGTTTTGTTTCTGATACAGAGCATGGTGCACCATATGACAGCCCCAGCTTCGGATTTTTCCCCAGCAATTTAACACTGCAACAGTTTTTACGCAATACGGCTCAGTGCCCCGGGCATTCTTATATAATTCACGGAACTCATTGCACACACTTTCCACATACTCAATAAAATCCGGGAACTGCAGCGCCAGCTTTAGATAGCCGCCATATCCGATACGATCAATTGGACTTCTGAGAATCGCCCTTCTGGCCGTCACCCAATTGACTTTTGCTTCTTTTACCGGGTCCCCGCCTTCGTAAAATGTGTCCGGGAAGAAATATGGCAGGAAACGCCCTTCTGTATACTTAGCACCTGAAATATCAGAAATCAGACGGAGTGTACTGCCATTGCCTACGCTGCCCACCACAGCATCCAGGCCAATGGATTCAAATTCAGGCATAAATGGTTCGGTTCCAATCCAATGGTCCCCCAAAAACATCATGGCTTCCTTGCCATATTCGTGGGTAATGTCCACCATTTCCTTCGCGAGTTTTGCCACCTCGCGCCGCTGAAATGCCTGAAAATCCTTAAATTCCCTGCTCGGAATACGATACTGGTTATTATAATATCCCTGGTCGATAATATATTCCGGCCGGAAGGGATAGCCCACTTCCTTTTCAAATTGTTCCAGAATATAAGGGCTTACCGAAGCAGAATACCCATACCAATCCACATATTTTTCCCTTTTCAGTTTATCAAATATCAGGGTAAACTGATGAAAAAAAGTTGTATACCGTATCACATCCACATATGGATGCTCCTCACAAAACTTACGAAGCCGCTCCATGGAATATTTGTGTGTTTTCGGCTGCCTTACGTCAAATGTGATCTGATGCTCAAAATCTTTCCAGTCATTTGTCACCGCATTGTACATATGTACCGGATCCCAGATAATATAAGCCAGAAAGCTTACCGTATATTCATGAAATTTTACCGCTTTCTCAATGACAACACTTCCGCTTTCTTCGTCATAATACCACTGATCTGTCGGGACAATTTCGCCTGTGGAACGATCAATGACCTCCCACCAGCGTTTCATATCATCCCGTAAATTCACCTGCATCAATTCTTCCGAAATACCGCTCATCAGAGAAATTTCCAGTCTGCTGCCCACCGCCGTGTGGAATCCGGTCATAATATAACATTGCTGCACCTCGTCCGGATTGGCCTTTGCCCATGCGTTGTCTTTTCGTGTCGTATAATACGTTGAATAAATTTTTGCTCCTGTATGTGTCAGCTCTTCCGGAAATTCAGTTCCGTCACAGTCCCTGATCGCGTCAGCGCCCCAGCGCTTTAAAATTTCAATTGTTTCCGGCACCACATCCAAATTTGTCGGAATAGTTACTCGTCCTGTTTTCAATGTCTCGTTCTGTTTCATGTCCCAATATTCCTTACTAATTATTTCTTATTTGGTGTCTCAAATGGTTTATTATAAATAAGCAGTGCTGCCAGCAATAAAATGACGCCCAATATCATGAGTCCCAGCCCTGCCAGCTTTCCGGTCATTTTCCATCCTGCAAAAACAAGAATAAGACCCACAATAAAAAACAATGCGATCAGCACAACCCGGGCCTTGACATGTTCTTTCCAAAATTCCATTGCTTCACCTTATCCTTTCAATCCGCCTACCGTCATTCCTTCGGTCAGTTTGCTTTGTACACAAATATACAAAATCAATGTCGGCAGCATAACCAATACGAGTCCCGCATACATCATACCATATTCTGCCGCAGATTGCTGCGCCTGCATTAAATTCAGCAAACCTACCGGCAAAGTTCTCTGCCCTGTCGCTGAACTCATTAACGTCATTGAAATGATATATTCATTCCAGAAGGACAGAAAGTTAAATAAAATAATCGTAATGATCGACGGCTTTGCCATCGGAAAAATAATATCCCACATAGCTCTGTTATAACTCGCTCCATCGATATAAGCCGCCTCCTCATAATCATGAGGTAAGGTCGCAAAATATCCGGAAAGCAGATAAATCGTAAACGGCAGAGCTGTCGCTGCATACACAATGGCCAGCACGACCAGATTATTCAGTAAAAATCCCCGGCCGATAATCTTATTGAGCCAGATGTCTCCGTCTCTCAACATGAGGAAAATCGGCACAACAATATAGTTTACATTGATAAAAAGACCGGCCATAAAACAGCCATTTAAAAATTTACGTCCGCGGAAATTGAACCTCGACAGGCAATAGGCCGCCGGTAATGCCACAACCAATAAAATGATCAGCGCCAAAGCGGTCACTATTACTGAATTCAGCATATATTCGCCCATCTTCGCCGTATTCCACGCATTTACAAAATTCTGCCAATACAAACCGGCCGGCAGTGTCCATGGATTTCCATAAAACTCACTGTTCTCTTTAAATGCAGCCATAAATACCCATGCTACCGGAACGATAATTACAATGGCCAGCGTAAGCAATGCCACATAAATAAATACTTTATACAAGCGTTCCGCGGAAGTGGATTCATTTTTATTTTTCATTATCCTTCCTCCTTAGAATTCCAATGGTTCACGTTCTGTAACTTTATTTACCAATGCCGAAAGGGCAAAGGAAAACAGGAAGATTACAACACCGATTGCCATACTGTACCCAAACAGACCAGCATCCTTCTGACTGTACATATAGTTCAATGCAACGTTTGACGCACCATTTGGTCCGCCGGAAGTCATTGCCTTAACAAACAAGAATGCCATGTTAATCGTTGAAATGATAAAGAATGTTAAGGTTGTCCGAATATTTGTCCAGATTAACGGTATGGTAATATGGAAAAACTGTTCAATACGTCCGGCACCGTCCAGACTGGCGCTTTCATACAAACTTTCCGGCACACTGGACATGGATGCCATATACATGACCATATAATATCCGATGGCCTGCCATACCATGGCGATGATAACGCTGACCATGACAAGCTTCTCACCTTTCCAGAGAATCGGATTGGTCATATCCCGAAATACTCCGATAATACTGTTCAACATACCATTTTCCGGTTTATAAATTGCTGAAAAGATACCTGAAATAACAACAACGGATAAAATGTTCGGTATATAAAATACAACTCTGAAAAAGTTCTGTCCTTTTATTTTTTCCCTCGACAAAATACCCGCAAATACCAGTGCAAAAGCAAAGGTAATGATAGTGACTACGACAACCAGCAAAATCATGTTCTGCATGGACTGAATAAATTTAGTATCCGAAATGAGTGTTCGAAAATTCTTTAACCCTACAAAGGTTTCCCCGGGTGTGTAAGCACCCTTTTCATACAGAGACATCCGAAATACATTAAACGTAGGCACGATCATAAAAATGAAAAAAAGAATAACGGCCGGTGCAATACAAAGTGCTAAAAAGCCTTTTAACTTTCCATCCTTCTTCATAAAATATCGTCCCTTTCTGAAAATTTTATTTTCACAAATTGAAAACGACGGGCAGATTCTCCTGCCCGCCGCCATTAAGATAAATATTATTTTCGACTATTTTAAGTTAGCACGCATCTGATCACTTGCCGTTTTAATACCTTCAATCCACTGTTCTTCGGTCATTTCACCGGATACTAAAGAGTTTACAGGATCAAAGAATACGGTACGTACTTCTACGCCTGGGATTGCTTCAAATGCTGCAAAGTTGCCCATAGCAGCTTTTGCGCCATTATCATAGATGGAATAGAACATTACGTTATCGCCTTCTAATTTATCAGCGATTCCAAGTACCGGCTGAATTGCTCCTGCTTCTGCAAAAATCTCGCACGCTTTATCACTGTAAAGGAAAGCAACGAACTGTTTTGCAGCGTCCACATTAGCTGCTCCGGATGGGATCCATGCCTGCTCGAACCATGTATAGCTGTACTGATCTCCGTCTGCCTCAATGGATGGAAGCGCTGTCATGCCCCATTTGAAACCATCTGCACGAGGAGCTTCTGCCATTTCACCAACGATCCATGTACCGTTTGGCATAAAGATTGCTTTATTGTCAAGAACTAACTGCTGATTCTGTGTAAAGTCCTGATCGTTTGCCTGAGCCGGTGTAATTGGATTTGTATATTTAGCTAATTTTGCAACGATATCGAAGCATGTCTTAGCTTCTTCTGTATCCCAGATACCTTCTTCGTAATTCGTAGCTTTATCAAAGAATTCTGCGCCGCCAGCGGAATACATCAGGGCATAGAAGAATGCGTCAAAGTAACCTGTTGTCGGATATGTGAATAAGTAAATACCTTCTTCAAGAGCTTTATCACCTAATTCCCACATTTCATCCCATGTTGTTGGAACTTCCCAACCTTTTTCATCCAAAAGACCTGCATTATAGAAGAGTCCGCATGGAGAATAGAACATTGGTGCAAGATATGTTTTTCCATCGCCATAAGGATTTGTCAAAGATGTCTCTGTAAATCCACCTGCAATTTTGTCAGAAACAATAGCTTCTTCTCCAGGAACCTGCATGGATAAAACATCTGTAATATCAGCAATAAGGTTTCCTTTGATGAACTGCTCTGTAAGAGCTGCTTCACGTCCTGTTGCCAAATGAACAACATCCGGATAATCGCCGCCCTGCATGGATGGGCCGATAACATCTTCAAGATTCTTGTCTGTTGTCAATTCAACTTTGATACCGGTCTGTTCAGTAAAAGCATCGCATACCTTCTGCCACATTTCTGAACCATAAGCGGTTTCAATCGCTGCAACTTTGATTGTAACATCTTCGCCCACAGCCGTCGTTTCTTCGCCTGTAGTCTCTGCAGCCTTTGTTTCTTTTGAGCCGCCGCCACAGCCAACCAGAGCTGTCGCAGCTAAAGCTGCGCATAAGAATAAACTTAAAAGTCTTTTTTTCATTTCTTCTCCTCCTTAAAATGATAAAATAGTCGTTCTATCTTTATATTCCTAGTATAACTTATTCCAGATTCTATTCAATCGATTTATTGCTATCTTTTTTATATATATTGTTATTTTTCGTTTTTTTGTTCAGTATATATGTATTTTTTGGTATTTCTTTGTGCAAAATTACTATTTTGCATTGCTAGTCTGTAAAGACTGTATTATAATTATGTAAGGAGGAAATTATGAGTACAAATCGTTATGACATTGTTTTAAATGAAAACAAAAATATCCGCAATTCGACAAAGCTGCTCTATATCAGTTCGGCCAAATACGGCGGCGA
>CATYEA010000091.1 GCA_958405355.1 uncultured Lachnospiraceae bacterium | reverse complement strand
TGGCAATCACTATAGACCATAAAATACTTCGAAGCACTATTGCCTGACACTCATAATTAAGCACTTTCCGCATCTGGCTTATTGTAGCCCCCATGGATTTCATCATGGCAAATTCCTGGCGTCTCCCAAGGAGCCGTCCCCGGATAGAGTTAAACAGACTTAACAGACATATCATGGATGCCAAAAGTGCAAAGCAATACAGCAAAATACGTATCATAGCATTGAGTGAATCCGCCAGGGTCTTTGTATAATTCGCCTGAATGCAGAAATATTTCCCACTGATAACCTCCGGCATGTTTTTAATCTTCTCAATAATTTCCGTTTCCTTCCCATTCATTTTTATACGAAGCTGCTTCTGCATGGCATTGTAATTACTCTCTTCCTCATTCTCAGATGCAAGAATTTGATTCATAGCATCCCCCGTATCCATCTGAACAATGACCCACATTTGCTCCGTATGAAAAGACATAAAATCCTTTAACTGTTCATTCGTTGCATAGCCTGCCACCACCAAAGGAAAATCCACCCGCTCCTCATTATCCGGACAATAAATATCCATCGGAATGATTTCGCCCTTTTCTAAATCCGTCATTCGCTCAATCTGATAAAACTGGCATTTTTCTGCTTCAAGTGCGCCGACACTCCAGTTTTCTGTGGAGACCTCTCCATCCTGTACCACAATGGCCGGATACGCTGCCGAAGTAATGATTTCCTCATCCACATCGGCTTTCCCTGCAATCTGCTCAAATGTCGCGTCATCCACGGCAAGCACATTGATAATACGGGTTCCGCCTGAAAAATGCTCTTTAAATTCTTCATCGGTCAATTCTCTATGATAATACAGGTTGAATACTTTGTGAAGAGCTTCCTGGTATTCCTGACTAAATACTTCGTTTGGAACATTGCCAACAAATATACCTTCATACCATTCGCATACAGAATCCACGCCTTCATCTTCCATAACCTGTTTTTTAACCGCTTCATAATCGGAAAAATGGCCGTCTATCGTTCCGAAAATATAATCCCAGTTTTTCATTTCATAGTTGATAACTCCATCATCTATCATGCGGTAGGATACGATTCGGGTAATATTTTGAACACCAAAAACCGTAACAATCAGAATGACCATAAAGACAACCGCTGAACGTATAATCCCCCGCGTCTTTTTTCGGTGAACCTTCAGAGAATTCTGAGCTAACATTCCTTCAGCGCCACGCTGCCGAATCAAACGCATATTCATCCGATGCGGCTTTTCCTTTAAATTTTCATTGCCCCGAATACACTCAATCGGGCCTGTCTTACTGATTTTCCGTGCCGGAAGGTAAGCTGAGATAAACACTGTACACACACTGACAATCACCACACAGGCAACGCCCACCGGGGAAATATTTAGTGAAACCGGCACACTGAGGATACTTCCATAAACACCGGCCATATTTTCAACAAAAGGCTGAAGCAGCATCATCCCACCCTGCACCACAGCCAATCCCAAAATAAATCCGGTCGGCAATGCAAGTAAAAGTAAATAAAATGCTTCAAAATAAACACTGCTCCTCTTCTGCCTTCCTGTAGCTCCAACTGAACAGAGCATACCTAAATACTGGCTTCTTTCCTCAAAGGACATATTAAATAAATTATAAATAAGAATCACCGATGCCACAACAATAATCGCAAGGAAAAACAGGGTCATCACATTGACAATCATATTCAAAGTCGAGTCCGAGGAATTTCCCGAAAAAGACAGTACATAATTATTAAATACAACGGTTTTTTCTTCGAAAAACTCCCTCAGCTCCCAGGTCGGTGCGGCGGTCGAATCTTCCAAATTGAACATTAAGGAAACATTAAACTTTCCACCGTTTGCCGCCGCTATTTCCGGACTGATCCAGGTCAGCGCCTCATAGCAGGCCGCTCCCCCACTCTCGAAACCGGGTACTTTCATAAATCCAACAACCCGGTAATTCTGCGTTTCTCCCGTATAATTTATATTTTCCTGAAAACTGTCATTTTCTCCATAATAAGGGAAATCTTTAGAAACTTCCACCGACTTTCCATATTCGACCGTAATATCATAAAAAGGAAATGTTGATTCTACGCCCTCGGAAATTCCCGTGATACTCCGTGTAAAATATGCAGCCGAAATTTCGTCGCCAATTTTTATCGAAGAACCATCTTCTCTGACACTGTCGCTGAGTATAATCTCATCTGTGGCCGTCGGAAAACGCCCCTCCGAAAGTTCAATATTCATCCAATCGAAACACTTGTCTGAATAGGCCCGGACATTAAGGTAGGGCCTCTGAGGATTATTTGACAACTCAAAATTAGTCATCCCTATACTTTTGGAAACAGCCGCCTCGGATACATGTTCCATAGCCTCTATTTCCGAAAGTTCCTCCCCATTAACATCATAAATGCTGGCATGCCACTTGCCATCTCTGGCCGCTCCCACCTCTTCCAGATAGGAAATGGCCGTATCCTTTCCCACAAACACACAGGTCATCAAAAGAACCATAAAAACAATTCCAAAAAAGGCTGTCATCGTACGTTTGCGGTTCTGTTTCATATACTGACGGGTGACGTAATGTACAATAGAATTTTTCATACGGCCCCACCTCCCAGCACACGAATCCGCTCGTCTCTGGTAATTTTCCCATCTTCAATACAGAGCATCCGATCCGCTTGGAGGGCAATACGCTCGTCATGGGTAATGAGCAAAAGCGTCTGTTTCTGGCTCCGATTCGACTCTTTTAAAAGACGAATGATCTCCGCGCCTGTACTTCGGTCCAGATTCCCTGTCGGTTCATCGGCCAGGACAATGGTCGGATGATTAAATAAGGCCCGACCGATGGACACCCGCTGCTGCTGGCCGCCGGATAACTGGCTCGGCAGATTATTTCTCCTATCTGTTAAGCCCATCCGTTCAACTATATCGTCCAGCCGCTCCTTATCCATTTTCCGTCCGTCTAACAGATGAGGAAGCACAATATTTTCATCCACATTCAATACCGGAAGAAGATTGTAAAACTGATAAATTAATCCAATCTGGCGCCGCCTAAAAATTGCCAGCTTATCTTCGCTTAATCCATGAATATCCGTTCCATTGATAAACACCTTCCCTGACGTCGGCTTATCCACACCTCCGAGAACATGTAAAAGCGTCGACTTCCCACTGCCCGACGGCCCAACGATGGAAACAAATTCGCCCTTTTCCACCGAAAATGACACATCATCCAACGCTTTGATGGCCGTGTTGCCTTCCCCATATATCTTTGTCAAATTTTCACATCTAAGTATTTCCACGTCACATTCCTCCTTATTTTTCTTCTAGTATAAATGAGCAACATGACTCTTCCGTGAATCCTTTCGTGACAAAATTGTCACCGATTAACACCTACTTACACCCATCTATGCAGCCATAGGTAAATATCTTCCTGAATTTTCTCATGACAATCCTCATGCAAAATATCATGCCGCAGTCCCGGATACAACTTTAGTTCAATATCCCGACACCCCGCTTTTTGAAAGGCCTGACAGGCCCGCCTTACACCCTTGCCGCAGTCGCCCACCGGGTCCTTATCCCCGGAAATAAAGTAAACCGGCGTTTCCTTTTTCATTTTTCGGATATTTTTCATATTCACAGAATAATCCATTCCACTGAGCAATTCCCGGAACAATCCGGCAGAATAATTTTCTCCCCGGCGCGAATCTGCTATGTAAGCATCTAAACTTTGCTCACTGGCGCAAAGCCAGTCATAATCTGTCCGGTTCGGCGCAAACATTTTATTATAACTTTCAAAAGTCAATTTTTTAATCAGCGGACTTGTGTGGTCTTCCCCGAATTTTCCCGCTTCACGCTTTACAATCATTTTCGCAAAAGCAATCTGCGAATGGGGAATCTGTCCTGTTCCTGCCAAAATCACCCCATCTACCGTTCCCGGATAATCAATCAAATAAGTCCTTACAAGAAAAGAGCCAAGGGAAAACCCAAGCATACAATAAGGAAGCTTCGGATATCTTTTGCCCATCAGGCGCCTGCATGTACGAATGTCTTTTACGGCCCAGTACCAGCTTCCTTCCGGCCCGAAGTACATCGGTTCGGCGCCCTCCGCCACAGATTCGCCATGCCCTAAATGGTCATTTCCTGCAACAACAAAGCCTCTATCTGTAAAATATTCGGCAAAAGCCTCATACCTTCCGATATATTCCGTCACACCATGGGCAATCTGTATGACTCCCACAGGTTCCCCCTCCGGCAACCAGGCCATCCCATGGATACGCGTCTTTCCATCGGCCGAAGGATAATAAAATTCCTCTTTTTTCATAGTTTTTCCCCGCTTTCCATATCCTCATCCCGCTGAAACTCCAGAATATCTCCGGGCTGACAATCCAAAACATCACATATGGCATTCAGGGTCGAAAAACGGATGGCACTAATCTTTCCGGTTTTCATCTTCGACAAATTCACATTGGCAACGCCGACCTTTTCCGATAATTCCTTTAACGACATTTTCCGGTCGGCCATCACCCGGTCTAATCGCAATATAATAGCCATCTTATCACCCCTTACAACGTTTCATCCGACTCAATCTGAAGCGACATTCCGTATTCAAAAATATAAGAAAGACAAATGATTATACCGCCCATAATTAAACTATACCAAAAACCGGAAGCCGATCCACTGGAAGCGTTAAAATATCCGGCAATGCCGAGGACGGTTGGCACCAACACCGATTTGACAACGGCCGAAACAATGACCAATACCCCGATAGAAAAAATGGATTTACAGCATTGCTTTATAAACGGACTATAATCTTCATCGATTCTCTTAAATATATTCTTTATATTCCACAAAATAGCCAGTGTGATCAACTTAATCACAAATCCCCCAAAATATCCGGTCAGATATACGATTTTAGGACTTTCCATTGCTTTTTCATTTAACAAATTTCTTGTGAAATCAACCTCCATATTTCCCTTAAAGAAACCATAGCCAGCCACACCATTTCCCGTATCTAAAAGATTAATTTCAAAATTCCCCTGGGACTGAAAAAGCATCCATACACCAATTCCCAGAAAAATAATAAGATATATGACATATATCCAAAAAATCAACTTTACTACAACACTCAAATTATCACAACGCGCCTTCAAAACATTTCTGGAAGAATTAAACATCAAGCATACCACCTTTCTCAATTCAGATTATATGCTTTGGATTTATGATTGTCAACTAATATTTAATGTTTATCATTAATTATTTTATCTTTTTCGCAAAAAACAAGGCCAGTAAATTTACTGGCCTTTTCAAATTCTCAAATCAATTCAAAATACCTGCAGGCATTCCATATACCATCTTCCATCATCGATGTTGTCACGTAATCGGCAGCACTTTTAACCGCATCCGAACCATTACCCATGGCTACACCAATGCCCGCATCCTGAATCATGCCAATATCATTGGCACTGTCTCCGAAAGCAAATGTATCCGAAATATCCATCTTTAACATTTCGCAGACTTTAGCAATTCCCGTTCCTTTATGAAACCCTTTCGGAACAAACTCGACCACCGGAACATCATGTATCATAAAATCATAATATGCCTCCAACTCAGAAAGACACTTTTCCCTGTCAGAATCTTCTGTTGCACAGGATAATTTAGATACTTCCCATCGTCCCCATTCTCCGGCAATGGTTAAAAGCCTGTCACCCAGTTCCGCCTTCAGCTTCTTTCCGTAGTTGTCTTCTTCAAACTCCTTATCATCCATATAGAGATACTCACGCCCCTCCAGTATCGGACGCATGCCACATTTTCTGACCGTATGAAGTGTATACTCCACCAGTTCCACATCCAGTTCCTTATAAAAAACTGTCTGGCCACCATATTCGATCATCGTACCACAGCCGGAAACTACACCGTCAAAGCCAATATCAAACAACTTTGGTTCCTGTATAAATGCCCGACTCCGTCCACTGCACAAAAATGCTAAATGTCCATTTTTACGCAGTCCCCGAATCGCCTGAATCGTACTCTCCGGGATTTCATTTTTCATATTCCATATCGTTCCATCTATATCAAAAAATACAGCCTTTCTTTTAGCCATTCTTGTCACATCCTATCTATTCGTATCACTGCTCCGGCTAGCTTTCCTGCTCGCCTTCGTTAGCCTCTTCCATTGTCACTGGCGCAGCCTGAATATCTTTCTCAAAAGACACCTGCATCACGGCCTGCGGCCAATTCAATGAAATCCTTGCATGCCGTTCCTTTTTCACAGCTTCCTCTTCCATGATTTGAAGCAGTTCCATCAACACTTCTCTTGTCAGATATCCGCCCCGCCAATGAAAAATAAGTATTTTTCCTTTCTTCACAGCCTGGGCTGAGCGTTTCCGCACATCTTCTATTTTAGTAAAGGACAGCTTCTTCTCTTTATAATAAAAATGGTCTCCATTTTCACATATAGGAGCTTTCCACAAAATCGGCTCATGGTCCCGAAAAATCTGCTTATCACTGAGATTAAAATAATCATAGCGCAGCCGCTCTCCGCCACCCAGCGTATTGTCAAAAGTGGCATCCAGATGATAATACTGGCCACCAATCCGCAACACATTCCAGGCATGACGATACTTTATTCCCTTCTCCGGATTTGCCTCCGACAATGCAATCATACACCATATCCCCAACGCATCGCAGAGAATCTTCACTGACTTTGCAATTCCCTCACAGACACCGACGCCCTGACCCAATGGCCCGATAATTTCATGGGAATAAGGTTTCTTCAGCTTATCATAGCGAACGTTCTGACAAATAAAATCATGTATGTACTTCTCCTTTTCTATTTCACTGAACTTCATCGCCGGCCGGGCCAGCTTTTCAACCCTTGACCGCATCGCTTTTTGATGGTCCCTGATTTTATTTTTGTCAAACAAATATTCCGGTATGATTTCCGCATTTCCCGAATCCTGGTAATATCGATACTTAAACTTTACCGACCAAAAAATCTCCGGACAATCCAGGCGCAGCATAAAATAAAGATCCGATAACTCCCGACCACTCAAAAGCGGCACCTGAAAACTCGGTGCTAAAGCCAAAAGCCCTGCCCTCATTGCATGATATGCCGCCTGCTGCGCCTTGTTTAGTTGATTGTAATAATAAAGTTCGGCTGCCATTTCTACTGCTCCTTCATAGTCATGATTTTACATTTGATAAACACTAATATTATCTATTATATAGTAGATTTCATGTTGCGCCAAGACAGATCTGCTCAAAACTGTTCTTCTCCAAAAGTTAATCTATTCAAAGCCAAACATTGAATTGTCAACCGATTTATGGTAGACTAAAAACAAAATTACATAATTTTAAGAACATAATGCATTACAAAAGCAGGATTTTATGTAGACCGAAAAAAATATTGATTTTAA
>CATYEA010000090.1 GCA_958405355.1 uncultured Lachnospiraceae bacterium | reverse complement strand
ATAATATCCCTTGTCATGATTTTCGGGAGTATCTATGTAGGAAAAACTATGTATACGTTGGATAACGTAACAAAGGTTAAGGCCCATCAGACGGATAAAATCGTTATCGCTGTTCTTAAAGAAGATCCGGCAGATTCTCTGTCGGATGCAAAGGATTATGAGTTTGGTATTACGGCAACCCTGGATCGTTCAAAGATTGATCTGGCGATCACTCAGATGAATAATAATCTGGGTTCGGAAATCGATATAGTAGAATTTAATTCCTATTCGGAACAGGTCGAGGCGCTGTACAGCGGCAAAATCAATGCAATGATCTATAATCAGGCTTTGGATGAGCTGATAGAGGAAAATAATCCAGGATTCACAGAAAAAGTTCGGATTATTGACAATTTTAATGTGGAAACAGAAGTTTACATGGAAGATATTTCGGATTTACCAATCACGAAAGAACCATTTATTGTGTTCCTGAGCGGTATGGATGTCTATGGAGATATGGATGAGACAAGCCGGAGTGATGTAAATATCATGGCTTGTGTTAACCCGACGACAAAACAGGTATTGTTGGTCAGTGTGCCTAGAGATGCTTATGTGGAAATCCCAGGCATTACTTACGGCGAGAAAGATAAATTAACACATGCAGGTATGTATGGAATCCAGTATTCCATTGCTTCCATGGAGAATATCTTTGATTTGGATATAAGCTATTATGTACGTATAAACTTCACTTCGCTCATTATGATGGTTGATGCGCTGGGCGGCGTTAATGTGGATTCCGAGTACGCATTTTCCACTTATTATAAGCAATATAATGAGAAAACAGATACATGGAGCTATTATGAATATGCCAAAGGCATCAATCATCTGGATGGTGTCCATGCACTAGCCTTTGCCCGGGAACGTATGAATCTGGCCGGCGGAGACTATCAGCGTGCAAGAAACCAGCAGTTAGTTATCGAAGCCCTTTTGGAGAAAATCAAATCTCCGGCATTTTTGACCGGATATACGGGACTTCTTTCCAGTCTGGAAGGCAAGATGGACACAAATCTGACTTCCCAGCAGATTGCAAGTCTGGTTAAAATGCAGTTGAATGATGGCGCAGATTGGAATATTGTTTCTGCCAGTGTTTATGGCGTATCTTCCAGTGAATATTGTGCGTCCTATGCCGGCTCTCCGTTGGATGTGGAAATCCTGGATGATGATTCCATTTTGGCAGTTAAGGAAGTTATCGATAAGCTTATGAAGGGCGAAGTTATTTCCGAGCCTAGAGTTACAGAACTTCAGGAAGTTTATCAGGTTGATGAAAGAGATGCTAATGATGATTATTACATCAATAATCATGCAGATGATTCAGAATATGACGACTTCTATTGGGAAAACAATGGTAATCTGGCAGAAGATTACTATGAAACCTTCAGTGATTCCGATGAGAATGACGCCTATTAAAAAATTTAATGACATTAAATAAAAAAAGAGGGGAAGCCTGTGGCGCTTTCCCTCTTTTTATATGATATACTGTGATTACTTAGTGAATGCAAGCCGAAGGCGCAGCATGAACTTAATATGGAGGTATGTATATCAGAATTTTGTACAAATTCAGTGTCGGATTTTTGTGATAAACGACAAAAAATGTAAAAAAACAAAAAAGTATGTCACAAAACAGTGTTGAAACCGGATATATAGATGAGAGTCAATCGAGGGACACCGGTGAATACACGAAGAAGGAGGGGAGATACGGATGGCAGGAAAATCTAAAACCGGTGACGGACTCTTAACGGTAAAAAAAGATAAAGAAAATGCTTCAAGTCCAAAAGAGTTGGATAATTGCGTTAGCAGCTCATCAGAATCTCTATCTCCGACTGATAAAAAAGGGGTTTCAAAAGTCACGGAAATTGTATTTCATCATGAAGCGCATCCATCTGAAAGGTATGTATCACAGGCTGGTCGAATGGATGCAGATTCAGATAAAGAGGATATTTCGGAGGACTTTGACCTGATGCGAGAAAGCTTAATTGAAAAAGCGGTAGATAGGTTTCTTGAGGAAGATGCCGACAAGATTTCCGATGGTGAGGAAATCCCTCGTTTGCTTTCACAGGATTATGAAGCGCGCAAACAAAAGATGCTGCAAACGGCTTTCGCGTGGGACGAAAGTAAATCCATGACCAAACCAAAACGCCGTTTCCATATTCCAGCCGCTGCGGCTGCTGCCGTGGCTCTGCTGGTAATTACTGCCAGCCCCAGTGTTGCCAGGGTGGACGCAATGCCCGAGCCAATCCGCGTTCTTGTGATGCAGGTGCAATCCCTCTTTAGCAGTGCATCCGTAGACGACCAGATTTTGTATGGTGATAACCAGACAACAGATTTTCCGACGGAAATCAAGACTGTTTATGAGCCGACAATAGTGCTGGATGGATATGAGGTGAGTGAAGAAATATTTCGAGATAAACGAAGAATTTTATATTATATTAATGAAAAAAAACAAGAATATAATTTTCAGCAAATGACAATGGATTTCCAGGCTGGTTATGATACTGAAGGGGTAGAGTATAAGGAGATAGAGGTTAATGGAAACCAAGGTATATTTTATATTAAAAATGGTCAAGGTAGATTGCAATGGCAACAGGATGGGTATATGTTTGAATTGACGGGGCTTCAAGATTTTGAAGTGCTGAAAAAACTGGCAGCATCGTTGAAACCAGTGGAGGAATAAGAATGAGTTATAAAAGACATACGGTAAAAATAGCAGTAATATTGGTGTTGATGTTAACGTTTTGCTTTTCTATAAATACCTATGCTGATGGTACTGTAGATAATAATGACTATTCCAATGAGGTGGTGCCTGGTTATGAAAAAACTTCTCGATGGAGTTATACCAATAGTATACATTCTGCATTGACTTTAAGCTCTAGTGGTTATGCAACAGCAACTACTGGTGTTGAGGGTTACCAAAATATTACAACTAAAATCATTACTTATACTTATCTTCAAAAGTTGGTTGGAAATGAGTGGGTAAATGTGGATTCGGTTTCTCATACAGCCTATAGCTGGCATGCAGATTATGCGGATGGATTTTCTGTGACAGTCCCATGGGGGCATGATTACCGAGTAAGGAACAGCATCTATACGTATTCCGGGGATTCCTATGAAAATATTGTGTTTTACAGCAATATACATCATTATCATTCCACAAGTGACCATTCGAACTGCGTTAATTAAAAAAATAAATAAAAAACGCTGACAAATAGCAGTTTGGCTGTCTCAAAAAGAGTACGCATTATTTAAAAAATTGTGACGGAGCACTTAGAAACACGAAAAAAAAGTAACCTTTGTATGTCGCTGTGTTTAAGTGAAATTAATGAAGTGGGTGCTGCCGGTTAAAAACCGGCAGCGCTCTAAAAAGAGGAAGGTGGACATGAAGCTATTGGATTTTCTGTATCCGCCGCGCTGTCCTTTATGCGGCGGGATTTTGGCACTGAATGAGGGGCGGGTTCACAGGAAGTGTTATGAAAAACTGATTTGGATTCGGGAACCGAGATGTAAGCGGTGCGGCAAGCCATTGACATCATTGGTCGGAGAAGTGCAGGAGCTGTGCATGGATTGCTTGCGCAGCAGGCATCGGCATGGAAAGAGCTTTGACCAGGGAAGGGCGTTGTGGCTTTACAATGGAAACATTCAAAAATCGGTTTTGGATTATAAATATAAAGGAATGAAAAGTTACACAGACTTTTATGCGGAGGAAGCCGTGCGGGCATGTGGAGAATGGATTCGGAAGAAGAATCCGCAAATGCTGATTCCGGTGCCGCTGCATCCGAGGAAAAAACGGACTCGCGGTTTTAATCAGGCGGAGCTGTTGGCAAAGGCCATAGGATATCGGATGGATTTGCCGGTAAAATGTGACATTTTACTCCGCAAACGCTGGACTGAACCACAGAAGGCGGTTTCTGGCCAAGCGCGTCGACATAATTTGTCAAAATCCATGGAAATTCGACATTTGCCGCCAAACCTTCGGCGGGTAATGTTAATTGACGACATTTATACGACGGGAAGTACCATGGAGGCTTGTGCTGGTATTTTGAAGCAGAATGGTGTGGAAGAAGTCTGCTTTTTGACCCTTTGCATCGGCTATGGCAACGGATAAAGGCGTTTTTTCGGCGTAAAATCAGGAAAATTTTAAAATACAGTTGACGACCCTCGTAGATTTGTTATATAATGAATGAGCTATGGAAGCGGTCTTTTTTTTATGCCTAAAATTAAAGACCATTAAAAAAAATATAAGTGGAGGTGGAAGTTGTGCGCGTTAAGATCACATTGGCATGTACAGAATGTAAGCAGCGTAATTACAACCTGACGAAAGAGAAGAAAGCTCATCCGGACAGAATGGAAACTAAGAAATACTGCAGATTCTGTAAGAAACACACATTACACAAAGAAACCAAGTAATTAGCGATTGACAGGGAGAGAATACTATGGGAGACATGGAAAAAGCAAAAAAACCCGGAAAGCTCAGCCAGATCAAAGCCGAATTTAGAAAAGTCATTTGGCCGGACCAGGGGACAGTTCGTAAAGAAACAACTGCTGTTGTTGCTGTCTCTGTATTGTTGGGCTTAGTAATCGCATTACTTGATATCGTTCTCCGTTACGGAGTCGATTTTCTCATTTCGCTGTAGGAAAGGTGAAATTATGGCAGAAGTAAAATGGTATGTAGTCCATACCTATTCAGGCTATGAAAACAAAGTGAAGGCAAACATCGAGAAATCCATCCAGAATTTACATCTGGAGGACCAGATTTTGGATGTTCAGGTGCCGATGCAGAACGTTGTGGAAGTAAAGAACGGTCAGAAAAAGAATGTTCAGAAAAAACTCTTTCCAGGTTATGTATTGCTCCATATGATCATGAACGATGAAACCTGGTATGTTGTACGTAACACTCGTGGTGTTACCGGATTTGTCGGACCGGAGTCGAAACCTGTTCCTCTGACGGAGGCTGAGATGGCTCCGTTGGGCATCAGCAGTGAAAAAGTTCAGATTGACTATGAAATCGGCGATGCCGTACGGGTAGTTTCTGGTGCATGGGAAGAGACTGTGGGTATTATCCGCGGTATCAACCAGGCGAAATCGACGGTGACCATCGGCGTAGAGATGTTCGGCCGTGAGACGTCTGTGGAAATCAGCGTCTTAGATATTCGAAAAATGTAAAACAAAAGAGCCTGCATGTGTAAGCGGGCTGTGGGAGGGACATTCCCGCAATTACCACAATATTCAGGAGGTATGCTATTATGGCAAAGAAAGTCACAGGATATATTAAATTACAGATTCCTGCTGGAAAGGCAACACCAGCACCACCAGTTGGTCCTGCATTAGGTCAGCACGGTGTTAATATCGTACAGTTTACAAAAGAATTCAATGCAAGAACTGCAGACAAAGGTGATTTGATCATCCCTGTTGTTATTACAGTTTACAATGATCGGAGCTTTAGCTTCATTACAAAGACTCCACCGGCCGCAGTTCTGTTAAAGAAAGCTTGTAAGATTCAGTCTGGTTCCGCGGTGCCGAACAAGACAAAAGTTGCTACAATTTCCAAAGAAGAAATTCAGAAAATTGCTGAAATGAAGATGCCAGACTTAAATGCCGGAAGCCTTGAAGCTGCTATGAGCATGATCGCTGGTACAGCACGAAGCATGGGAATCAAAGTTGAGGAATAGGCCGAAAGCAACTTAATGAAATCGAGCCGTCAGGCGAAGATTGAATTTAGTGCGAGGCCGTTCACGAACCTTAATGAGCGGAAGCGAATTTAGTTGAGTGAACATACCCGTTTGCAACTTAATGAAATCGAGCCGTCAGGCGAAGATTGAGATTTTTTAGACAGTGGGAGGGTAGCTCCCGATAATACCACAAGGAGGATTTTTAATCATGAAAAAAGGTAAGAGATATGTAGAGTCTGCAAAATTAGTAGACCGTGCAAATCTTTATGATGTTGATGAAGCAGTAAGTATTTTAAAGAAAACAGCAAGTGCTAAATTCGATGAGACAATCGAAGCACACATCCGTCTGGGTGTTGATGGACGTCACGCTGACCAGCAGGTTCGTGGTGCCGTTGTATTGCCACACGGAACAGGTAAAACCGTTCGTGTACTTGTATTTGCTAAAGGCGACAAAGTTGCTGAAGCAGAAGCAGCTGGAGCAGATTACGTAGGCGGTGATGAACTCGTTCCAAGAATCCAGAAAGAAGGATGGTTGGATTTCGACGTTGTTGTTGCTACACCGGACATGATGGGTATCGTAGGTCGTTTGGGACGTATCCTCGGACCTAAAGGTTTAATGCCAAACCCAAAAGCTGGTACAGTTACTATGGATGTAACAAAAGCTATCAACGATATTAAAGCTGGTAAGATTGAATACAGACTGGATAAATCCAACATTATTCATGTGCCAATCGGAAAAGCTTCTTTCACAGAAGAACAGTTAGCGGACAACTTCCATACATTAATTGGAGCAATCAATAAGGCAAAACCAGCCGCTGCTAAAGGTCAGTACCTGAAGAGCGTTGTTGTTTCTTCCACTATGGGACCTGGTATCAAATTAAATACCGTTAAGTTAGCATAATTGCTGGTTTTTGATTGACAACCACTTTGAAACGTGATACAATACTAAAACGAATGCTGCCAGAGACAGCAGGTACCGTAATGGTGTAAGTTATGAACGCCTGCCGAGGGAGACTATTTTATCTGATTCATCAGATAACACTGAAATAGTTTATAGAACCTCTCTGTCTGTGGATAGAGAGGTTTTTTTCAATGGCGGTACACTTAAATTCTACAAGGAGGTGCACCAACGTGGCAAAAGTTGAATTAAAACAGCCGATCGTAGACGAGATTGCTGCATTACTTAAAGATGCAGAGGCATTAGTTGCTGTAGATTATCGTGGTCTTACAGTTGAGGAAGACACACAGCTTCGTAAAACTTTAAGAGAAGCAGGTGTGACTTATAAAGTTTATAAGAACACTTTAATCAAACGTGCCGTAGAAGGAACAGAATGGGAAAAAATCGCAGAAGTTCTTGAAGGCCCGACAGCTATCGCTGTAAGTTCTGAAGATGCAACAGCACCAGCCAGATTATTATTTGAAGCTGGCAAAAAGATGCCGAATCTTGAACTTAAAGCTGGTATCGTAGCTGGCGAATATTACGATCAGGATATGATCAAAGTTATTGCAACAATTCCATCCAGAGAAGTTCTTCTTGGAAGATTGCTTGGAAGTATTCAGGCTCCTATTGCAAACTTTGCTCGTGTTATTAAACAGATTGCAGAAAAGAACGAAGAAACTGCAGCTTAATTATATTAAATTGGAGGTAAATTATAATGGCAAAATTAACTACAGCTGAATTTATTGAAGCTATCAAAGAATTATCCGTTTTAGAGTTAAATGAATTAGTAAAAGCATGTGAAGAAGAATTTGGTGTATCCGCAG
>CATYEA010000089.1 GCA_958405355.1 uncultured Lachnospiraceae bacterium | reverse complement strand
CTGAATCTTGGAACCTTCACGGTTCGGGAAGTTTCGTGTGGAATGACGGATACTCAACGCATTATTGGCCGGCGTATCGCCTGCTCCGAAGCAAGGTCCGCAGAAGGCTGTTTTAACAATCGCACCTGTGGACATGAGCGTAGCTACGGCACCGTTTTTCACCAGTTCCATGTAGATTGGTGTACTTGCCGGATAAACGCTTAATGTGAATTCATCCGGTCCGATGCTGGCGCCTTTCAAAATATCGGCCGCATCACAGATATTTTCAAAACCGCCGCCGGCACAGCCTGCGATGATTCCCTGTTCTACATAAAGACGACCGTTGCGTACCTTATCCTTTAAAGTAAAGTCTACCTGACCGTCCAGACTAACAAGGGCACGCTTCTCACAATCATCAAGAATATCCATCAGATTGGCATTTAATTCCTCAATAGTATAGGTATTGCTTGGATGGAACGGCATAGCGATCATCGGACGGATTTCACTCAGGTCAATCTCGATCATACCGTCATAGTAAGCTACTGCTCCCGGATTTAACTCTTTGTAATCTTCCGGACGTTTATGAATCTCATAGAAATCTTTGATTTCATCATCCGTTCTCCAAATAGAGGACAGACAGGTTGTCTCTGTGGTCATAACATCCACACCGATACGGAAATCAGCACTTAAGTTGGAAACGCCAGGTCCGACAAATTCCATCACTTTATTCTTTACATAGCCATTATCAAATACAGCGCCAATAATTGCCAGAGCTACGTCCTGAGGACCAACGCCTGGAATCGGTTTGCCTTTTAAATAAACGCCGATAACACCCGGCATATTAATATCATAAGTCTGGTTCAAGAGCTGTTTAACCAGCTCCGGTCCGCCTTCACCCATAGCCATTGTACCGAGGGCACCATAACGGGTATGACTGTCTGAACCGAGAATCATACGGCCGCCGCCGGCCAGCATTTCTCTGGCAAACTGGTGAATGACTGCCTGATGCGGCGGTACATAAACACCACCGTATTTTTTAGCACAAGACAGACCAAACATATGGTCATCTTCATTGATCGTACCGCCAACGGCACAAAGGCTGTTATGACAGTTGGTCAATACATATGGCACAGGAAATTTTTCCAGGCCCGACGCTCTGGCTGTCTGAATAATACCAACAAAGGTAATATCATGGGATGTCAGTTTGTCAAATTTAATTTTCAGCTTTTCCATATTTCCGGAAGTATTGTGGGCTTCCAAAATCCCATAGGCAATCGTATTCTTTGCCGCTTCCTCTTTAGAAACATCTCTGCCGGTCTTTGCCGCAAGAATCTGCTTCACATCTCCGGCATCCTCCACGATATCCACACCGTTTAAAAGATACGCGCCGTTTTCGTATAATTTCATACGCTTTGTCCTCCTATTCTACAGCCACATGGCTCATAAATATCTCATATAATTCCGGATATTCCCGTTTCATACGAATCGGTCTATAATCCTTATTCAGGAAACAATGGGACGTCTCTCCGGTACACCGAAGCTCCCCTGTCTCCGAATCCAGCACCCGATAGGCAATGGTCATTTTGACACCGCTGAATTTGGTAATTTTTGTGTAAATATCCACAACGTCATCATAACGAACCATGGATTTATACTGGCAGTCCACAGAGAGTACAGGAATGATGATCCCCATTGCCTCAACCTTCGTAAAAGGCCAGCCCATTTCTTCCATATAGCGGAGCCTGGCTTCCTCGAACCAACGGATATAGTTGGAATGATGAATAATCCCCATCTTATCCGTCTCGTAATAATTCGCCCGCCGCATATACAGACTCTCAAAGGCTTCTTTATCGTCCTGCTCTTCAATGATAATTTCTCTCATCATTCACCTCTCCTGACTTTACTTATATTAGCACACTTTTTTACTCTGTCAAAGTAAAATTGAATAATTATCCGATAAAAATGTATTGCACAAGAGCCATATAAAGCAATGTACCCCCGGCAATACTCAAAAGTACGTTCTTTTTCCAGGTATGAACAACTATGATAAAAACGACTGCGATCAATTCCGGTATGCCATGGCTGCCTCCAAAAAAATTTACATCCTTTAAACAATAAACCACTAAAAGTCCAATAACCGCATAAGGTAATACACTGCCGAGATAACGGATATATTCCGGCGTTTCTCTGTTCTCAGGAAACAGGATAAAAGGCAGAAACCGGGTCAGCATAGTTCCAAGGACACAAAGCCCGATCGTAATCAAGGCCTGTAAAGCCGTCATAAACATTCCCTCCCCTGCATCCTGTTCTTAGCCAGTAAAAGGCAGGCTAAAATACCGATCATGGCCGGAATCAAAAAAGAACTGCTTCCAAAAATAATCCGGCAAAGCAGTGTTACGGCCACACCAATGATGGCCGATATATGATTTTCCGCTTCCTGCCACTGTCCGACAAAAATAACAACAAACAAAGCTGTCAGCACAAAATCCAACCCTTTTGTATCAAAAGACACAACAGAACCGAGCAGAGAACCAATAACACTTCCGGCCACCCAGTAAAACTGATCCAGCAAGGTTACCCAAAACATGTACCAGGGTCTGGATACATCTTCCGGCGGTTCTGTCCCGCAGAGTACGGAAAAGGTCTCGTCTGTCAATCCAAAAATCAAATAAGGCTTTAACTTCCCTGTATTTTTAAATTTATCCAACATGGATAAACCATAAAATAAATGTCTGGCATTGACCATTAATGTCATTACAAAGGCTGCCACAGGATTAAAAGCAGAGACCAGCAAAGATATGGCCACATATTGCATAGAACCGGCATAAATAAACAGGCTCATGAGCAAAGCCCAGAATATACCATAACCTTTGGCATTTAATAAAATTCCAAAAGCCATTCCAAGAAAAACATACCCGGTCATGACCGGAATCGTTCCCGGGAAAGCGGCTTTCAGCGCTTTCCTTTTCTCATCGCTAAAGTTACTCATCTTTTTCTTCCTTCCGCTCCTCCCGCATGGTCCGTTCTTCCCGTTTTTTATCCCGCTCAATGCTGACATTTTTATAACTGCCATAACGCTCCCGGCGTTCTTTCCGGGTTTCTGTGCCGTTATCACTATAAACCAACTGCTCCGTCTCCAGATCAAAACCGTCCGCATGGATATAATTCTGAGTTTCCAGCGGCATCTGCTTTTTATACAACGCATATTCGACAAAGGTCTTGATCAGATAATAGATCACAGCAAATACGGGTACGCCAAGAAGCATGCCAGGGAAACCGAAGACACCGCCGCCGACCAGGATGGAAAAAACAACCCAGAAAGGCGAAAGGCCTGTGGAATTCCCCAAAATCTTCGGTCCAAGGATATTTCCGTCAATCTGCTGAAGAATGATAATAAATACAAGGAAAATAGCCCCCTGCTTCAAATCGGTCAGACTGATCAGAATAACACTCGGTATGGCACCGATATATGGTCCGAAAAATGGAATGACGTTGGTCACACCGACGATCACACTGACCAGCATGGCATAAGGCATATGAATCAAATTCAGCACAACAAAACATACCACACCGATAATAGCCGAATCAATCAATTTTCCGGTAATAAAACCGCCGAAAATCTGATTACAATGACGTACAACCTCGATCATGGAATTTGCGATATCCGGTTTCAGTACCGCATAGGCAATTTTCTTCGCCTGCCCGGTAAAGGTATTAGTACTCATCATAACATAAATAGATATGATCGCGCCGATGATAATATTATAGAAAAACTGCAGAACATTCATGATACTCAACGTAAAGGTATTTATTCCGGCCCTAAGCTGAGGATAAAAATCATCTTTCATCCATGTCTGCAAATAATTCATGGCCTGATTGATCATATCCTGAAGGTCCTGCGAAAACTGACTTTCATACTGCAGGCCTTCAAACCACTCTGACACTTGCCGCGTATAAGACGGAAACCGCATAATGATCTGGGCAATACTTGTCACCAATTGAGGCAGGACCATATAACCCAAAATAAAAATAATCCCCAGAGCAAACGCCATAGCACAGCCCACGGAGATCCCACGGACGATCTGTTTTGTCCGAACCGGATTTCTGCTCCGCGTAACCCATTCCAGCTTTAAAAGCCGCCGCTCCACAAAATCGACCACGGGAAGCAGAATGTAGGCAATGATCAATCCCGCAATGACCGGCGCCAGAATCCTTATCAATCCGCCAAAAGCCTTATGAATCTCCGACCATTTAAAGAGGACAAATATAAAAATAATGCTTATAGCTATGACAAACAGATAGACCGTCGCCTGACGGATCATCCCACGAATCGACAACTTTTCAATATTTTCCTTTTTTTCTTCTGTGCGTTTTTCAGCCATTTTCACCATCTTCTTTCACACTGCTGTCTTTTATCGCTGCACACTGCCTGTCCTGTATCCTTTTAATAATCTGCCATGCGGCCCATGCACCGAATATGCCGATCAGTACACCACAAAAAACATCCGTTGGAAAATGAACACCGACATAGAGCCTTGACCAGGCAATCAATATTGCCAAAACAAGGGATAACACGCCAATCAGCCGCGTTCTTTGCTCCGATGCCCAATACAGCGCACAGGCCGCCGCAAAAGAACTGCAGGCATGTCCCGACGGAAAGGAAAAATCCTTCTGCCGCTCTAAAAGCAGAATAATATCTGGAAACTGCTCATAAGGACGAATTCTGGCGATGATATTTTTCAAAGCCACATTGGTGATCAACGCTCCGATGAGCAGGGCCAAAAGACCGCAAAATCCCATTTTACGAGTTCGTTTAAAGGCAAGAAGAACCAGACACAGCAGAATCCAGAACAGTCCGGAATTTCCGAGATGACTGATGAATACGGTCGGCTCAGTCAGCCAGTTAAACCTCAGATGTTCCTGTATAAACATCAAAATCAAATAGTCAATATATGTGATATATCCCGCCATACAGCCTCCTTTTTCTAAACACCTTCGCCGTCAAAATCAGGGATAAAACTCTCCTTTGCCGTACCGCCTTCCTGTATATAGGCATTTTCTACCCCTTTTCGGATAGTATATTGAATCAGCCGTTCGTATACCTGGCGCTTTACCCGTTTTTGAAGTTCCGGATACTTTTCAAGGGACCCCGACGGCGTATACTGATTCATCAGACTGAGATAAATTTTATCTCCGTAATTCTCATGAAGAAAATCAATGATCTGCCGGGAATCCATCGACTGTCCCGGCAATACCATATGCCGAACAATAATTCCCTTTGTCATCAGCCCATTTTCGTCAAATACCGGCGCTCCGGTCTGACGGTACATTTCCTCCAGAGCCTTTGCCGCATAAAAGGAATACCCCTCCTCATGGGCGTAACGTCCAGATAAATGAACATCCATAAATTTAAAATCTGTCAGATAAACATCAACCCATCCGTCCAGAAGTTCCAGCGTATCCACCTTCTCAAAGCCGCCTGTATTATAAACAATCGGCAGCTTCAGTCCCATCTTCCGGCTGATTCGAAGCGCCTCGATGATCTGGGGCACAAAATGGGTCGGCGTCACCAGATTGATATTGTGAGCGCCTTTTTCCTGTAATTCCATAAAAATCTGTGCCAGACGAATCACGGATATTTCTTTTCCGGCCCCTCCTCTGGAAATCTGTCCATTCTGACAAAACACGCATCCCAGATGACAGCCGGTAAAAAATACGGTGCCCGAACCTCTTGTTCCGGAAATGCAGGGTTCCTCCCACATGTGAAGAGCCGCCCTGGCCACCTTCAGTCCTGCCGTCTGGCCGCAAAATCCCCGGCGGCCTTCCAGACGATCAACACCGCATTCTCTGGGACACAGAGTACATTCCCGATACCACTTTTTCCAATTCATCTATTTTCCGCCATCCTCTTTTCCTGAAACTCCAGGGATATTTTTAAAAATCCAAGGATTTTAAAATTTTACGCAGGAAACCTGCGCTCAATAAGATCGCCATCACTTCCGCCAGCGGAAATGCCAGCCATACAAGATTTAAGTTCCCGGTTTTTGAAAGCAAATAAGCCACCGGAATCAAAACGACCAACTGACGCCCGACGGAAATAAACATACTGTAAATACCATGTCCCAACGCCTGGAGCATAGAAATGCCGATAATATTGAATGCCGCAAAAAGAAAGCTGATACTGATCGTCCTCAGAGCCGGAACTCCAATAGAAAGCATGGCATCCGAAGCATTGAATAGTTCAAGAAGCCCTACCGGGCAAAGCTGGAATATGATCAGCCCAATGACCATCATTCCGAAGGCATACATCATAGCCAGTTTCATTGTTTTCATAATCCTCGATTTCTTCTTCGCACCATAATTAAAGGCAATGATCGGCACCATTCCATTATTTAAACCGAATACAGGCATAAATACAAAACTCTGTAACTTAAAGTAAACACCAAATACCGCCGTGGCTGTCGATGAAAAAGACATGAGAATCTTATTCATGCAGAAGGTCATGACCGAAGCAATACTGCTCATGATAATAGACGGCAGCCCCACCGAATAAATCCGGCCGATAACTTCTTTATCCGGCCTCATAGCTTTTAACTCCAGTTGAATATCTGTATTCTTCGTCACATTCATCACAGCACTGATTATCATGGCTATGATCTGTCCGATGACTGTCGCCAATGCTGCGCCGGCCACCTCCATTTTTGGAAAACCAAACCACCCAAAAATCAGAATCGGGTCCAGAATAATATTGATGATAGCACCGGACCCTTGTGTAAACATCGTATAAAATGTCCGTCCCGTAGCCTGGAGCATCCGGTCAAAGGCCACCTGCAAAAACAGACCAAAAGATAAAATACAGACAAAGAATACATAATCCCGTCCATAAGAAATAATTTCCGGAATATCTGTTTGGAGCTTATAAAAAAGTTCCGAACAGGTCAGACCAAAAATAAGGAAAACGAGATAGCTTGCACATGCCAGGAACACACTGTTATTGGCAGCCTTATTGGCCATCTCCTGATTTTTTTCACCGAGACTCCGGGATAACAGGGCATTTGTGCCGACCCCGGTACCCACCGCAACGGCAATCATTAAATTTTGAATAGGAAAGGCCATTGAAACGGCCGTTAAGGCATTCTCGTTAATCTGAGATACAAATACACTGTCCACCACATTATATAGAGCCTGAACAAGCATCGATATAATCATTGGTATAGACATGGTGACCAGCAGCCTGTTGACCGGCATGATCCCCATTTTATTTTCTTGTATCATTTCCTCGTCTTGCTGCATCTTCCGCTCCTCCAAAAACTCCTCTGATCATGTTCTCTAAAATATCTGTTGTCAAGTCCAGACCGATGCTCGTATTCATACAGGCATCGAAGTTATGGTAATCGCCAAAACGATTCATTGTAAAATGGTTGTAATAATCACTCCGCTTTTTATCTATTTTTTTTACATAATTCGGTATATTTTCCGGATTTTCTCCGTATACTGTCCGTACCCGCTCCATACGTTCTTCCATCGGTGCATAGATGAAAAAGCTCAATACGTCTTCTCTGTCCCTCAGAATATAATCGCCGCAGTTCCCGACGATCACGCAAGAACCTTTTTCCGCCAACTGGCTGACGAT
>CATYEA010000088.1 GCA_958405355.1 uncultured Lachnospiraceae bacterium | reverse complement strand
ATTGCCGCTGTCCGCCGCTGTCGTTGCCAAAGTATCGCAACGCTCGTTCTGAGGATGACCGTCATGGCCTTTCACCCAGTTCCATGTCACCTGATGGGGTTCGGATACTTTTAAAAGCCGTTTCCACAAATCCACATTTTTTACCGGTTCATTTTTTCCCCGTTTCCATCCTTTTTTAATCCAGCCTTCAAGCCAATGCTGATTAAAAGCATTGATCAAATACTGGGAATCAGAAAAAACATCCACCTGACATGGCCGGTTCAATGCTTCAAAGCCTACGATGGCCGCCATCATTTCCATTCGATTATTGGTTGTTTTTACATATCCCTGGGACATTTCCTTTACATGGAGCTGTCCTTTTGGGTCAATATATTCTAAAATCGTTCCATATCCGCCCGGGCCGTCCGGATTCCCCCGAGCTGACCCGTCCGTATACATCGTTACTTTCATCATGAACATTCACCCCATTTCAAACATATTTTTGGGCATACATAGTTTATATTAACATCATTAATGAAGAAAGGCAACCAAAAAGGGACTATCTGCAGAATGCAAATAATCCCCGGTCACTTCTATATGATAACAAACACAACGCCGCCATTACTGTCATTGATAATCTTCTGTAAGGTCTCCTGCAATTTGGTCTGACTTGTATCTGTCATCCGTGCCACCTTCGTCTGAATGCCCTCTTCCACCAACTGGCCAACAGATTTTCCAAAAATCAACGTATTCCACATTTCTCCCTGACTCTCCCGGCTGTTGGCGCGGATATAACGAATCAAATCTTCTGCCTGCTCCTGAGTACCGACAATCGGAGCAATTTCCGTTTCAATAGTGGCTTGAATCATATGAATTGACGGCGCATGAGCTTTAATATTGACCCCATATTTACTGCCGTGCCGAATCAGCTCCGGTTCCTCAAATATAACTTCCTCCGCCTTTGGCGTGACCATGCCGTAACCCTGACCTTTGACGGCCGCAACGGCCTGGGATACTTTGCTGAATTCATCCCTTTTATCAGCCAGTTCTTTAATCATCTGGTAGAATTCATATTCTCCCTGAACTTCACTGCCGATTAATTCAGAAAGCATTTGATAGTAATATTTCATATCCAGCTCCATGTGAATTTTGATGCGGCCACTGGACATATCCATCTGTTCCACATAGTATTTTTTTAACCAGGGCTGAACGAACAATTCTTCATTTTTACGAAAATCCCGCATGGAACGGGTATTTTCAATAAGTCCCTTTAGCATGGCAATGATCTGGCTCTTCAGCTCATGGGTTTTCGGCAGCACATCCAGCCATCTTGGAAGATAAAATTCCATATCTGCCACAGGAAATTCATATAAAAGGGACTTCATCATCCCGTCTACATCCTGCTTTCTTAACTGGTCACAGTTTAATGCCATACACTGAACCTGATACCTACTTTCAAGAGATTCCCGCAGGCTCTGGGCTTCTTCCGAATAAGGCCGGACCGAATTCAGCAGAATCATAAAGGGCTTGCCGATTTTTTTCAGTTCTTCAACAGCCTTTTCTTCCGCGGGTACGTAATGCTGTCTTGAAATATCGCCAAAGCTTCCATCCGTTGTCACCACAAGACCAATGGTAGCATGTTCTTTAATAACCTTCTGGGTTCCGATTTCTGCCGCCTGGGTAAAGGGTACCGGTTCATTAAACCAGGGCGTCATTACCATCCGTTCTGCCCCATTTTCTTCATGACCGGAAGCTCCCTCCACCATAAAACCAACACAATCAATACAGCGGATTTTTACTTTAACCTGTTCATCCACCGGAATTTCTACGGCAGTCTTTGGAATAAATTTCGGTTCCGATGTCATGATCACTGTGCCGCCGCTGCTCTGAGGCAGTTCATCTTTGGCCTGTTCCCGGTTATGTACATCCGCAATCCTGGGAATCACCATCATATCCATAAACCGTTTAATAAAGGTCGATTTACCGGTGCGGACCGGACCTACAACTCCCAGATAGATTTCTCCGCCGGTCCTGGCCTGAATATCTTTATACAGATTAAACTGGTCCATAAAAAACCTCCTCACATATACTGCTATAAATATATGCAAGGAGGAAATCGATAAGAACATTTTTAATAAATCCATGCAGAAACAGGGTCTAAAACATGAGTCCGGGCCAGGATACATAGGCTGAAATTATTTTCTCACCCCAAAGCATACTGACAACAATTCCTGCCGCCAGATAGGGTCCAAAAGCCAACCTGTGAAAACTGTCCGACAATCCAAACTGTTTTTCCAAAAACTTTCGTCGAAATAAATAAACGAAAGAAACCAAAACACAGCCGACAAAAAAGGCCAGGATATTTTTCCGCCAGCCGAGCATCAGGCCAGAAACGGCCATCAGCTTGACATCACCGCCGCCGATTCCTCTGCCCTTTGTCAGCAAATAAATCAGGCCAAGAAGAATACTTACGGAGAAAAAGCCAAAAACGCCGTTCATACGGCTGACCGGATTTAAGGACATATAAATCAACCCAAGAATACCTATGCAGGCCGTTGTCCATGATGGAATTTTAAACGTACGATAATCACTGATACTCAAACAAAGCAATATAGTTATCATCAATACATGCAATAATCCATTGAAAATCGGCAGAATGTTATTCACCATCCAACCAATCAGGCCTTAATCCGGCTTAAAACAGTCCGCACTAAACGGTATGTCCGCTCAACCGATGAAATACTCAAATGTTCATCCGGTGTATGAATATCAAAAATATCCGGTCCCAGAGCAACAATATCCAGTTCCGGCATCTTTTCTGAAATAAGGCCGCATTCCAGTCCGGCATGGATGGCTTCGATACTTGCATCCTTTCCGGTCACTTCCTTATAAACGGACGATACAAGTTCGCGGATCGGTGAATCGCTACGGTAAGACCAGTGAGGATATTCACCATCATACCAATAGGTACCACCAAGAAATTCTGTCAGATATTCCAACTGATCACTGATATAATATTTCAAACTCTTTTTACTGCTCCGCACAGCCCATGAAAAGCAAACAGCTTCTTCCTCCATGCGTACAACACCTAAATTTAATGAACTTTCGACCAATCCCGGAAGCTCCATGCTCATGGTCTGAATGCCATTTGGCGATTGTATGAACATAAATAATATACGTTCCATATCTGCCGGGTGGAAGATTTTAAATTCTTCCTGCTTATCACATTCTATCTTTAATTCAATCTTGATCTGCGGATCAGATACACCAAATTCATCCTGGATATCTGCTGCAAACTTATCTCTGATTTCTTTGGCACGCTCCACATCCTCCGGACGAAGCACGATTTTTGCCTGAGCCTCCCGAGGAATGGCATTATCCTTCATACCACCGCTTACTTCACGGATGCCCACATTTAATTCTTTATTTAATTCTAAAAGAATACGTCCGAGCAGCCGATTGGCATTCGCTCTTCCACAGTGAATTTCAGCCCCCGAATGACCGCCTTTTAAGCCGCTGATTCTTAATTCACCGCCCATACCTTCCCAGTCAACAAAGCGGACCGGTAATGATGCCCGGCTCTTCATACCACCTGCACAGGAGGTTAAGATCTGACCTTCACTTTCATTATCCAAATTCAGTAGATAGCTGGCTTTTAAATCGCTGACATCCAGCACATGAGCGCCTTTCATTCCCACTTCTTCATCTGTAGTTATAACAACTTCCAGTTCCGGGTGTCCCAGGCTGTCATCTTCGAGGATTGCCATTGCAAAGGCCACGGCTATACCATCATCACCGCCGAGGGTTGTTCCTTCCGCAGAAACAAAATCTCCTTCGACTTTTAATTTTAATCCCTCTTTTTCAAAATCAAAATTTACATCACTGTTTTTCTCACATACCATATCCATATGGCCCTGGAGCATAACTACCGGAGCATTTTCATAACCTGCCGATGCAGGTTTGCGGATAATCACATTATTTGCCTCATCCTGGCGTACCCACAAATCGTGAGATTTAGCAAAGGCCACGCAGTAATCACTGATGGCCTTTTCATTTCCCGATCCATGGGGAATCGCACAGATTTCTTCAAAATAATGAAATACTCTCTCAGGTTCCAGTCCTTTTAAAATATCAGACATTTTGATTCCCCCATTAATATTTTAATTTTTAAAGCTGTGAATTGGCGCCGGAATACGTCCGCCCCGATTCACAAAAGCATCACAGCCAAAACGATTCACCGGCATGATCGGTGCATAGCCTAAAAGTCCGCCGAACTCTACCATTTCACCAACATCCTTTCCGATTACCGGAATGAGACGTACGGCCGTTGTTTTCTGATTAATCATACCTATAGCCATTTCATCGGCGATGATACCGGAGATAGTAGTTGCCTTTGTATTTCCCGGAATGGCGATCATATCCAGACCAACGGAGCAAACACAGGTCATGGCTTCCAGTTTTTCCAGTGTTAAAGCATCCGCTTTGACTGCATCAATCATCCCCTGGTCTTCTGAAACAGGAATAAAAGCTCCGGAAAGGCCGCCCACATAGGAAGACGCCATAACACCGCCTTTTTTTACCTGGTCGTTTAAAAGAGCTAAAGCCGCCGTTGTTCCAGGTGCACCGACAGACTCGAGTCCGATTTCTTCCAAAATCTCTGCAACGCTATCACCGACAGCCGGTGTTGGCGCCAACGATAAATCAATAATGCCAAATGGAACATTCAAACGTCTCGAAGCTTCCTGGGCAACGAGCTGACCCACACGGGTAACTTTGAAAGCCGTCTTTTTAATCGTCTCGCAAAGTGTTCCGAAATCCTCACCACGGACTTTTTCCAAAGCACGTTTGACAACACCCGGGCCGCTGACTCCCACATTGATGACAACATCACCTTCGGTGACACCATGGAAAGCTCCGGCCATGAACGGATTATCATCCGGTGCATTACAGAATACAACCAGTTTTGCACAGCCAAGAGAATCGGCATCCTTTGTCAGTTCAGCCGTTTCAAGAATCTTTTCGCCGAGAAGCTTTACTGCATCCATGTCGATTCCTGTTTTTGTAGAACCTACATTAACGGAACTGCACACCCGTTCTGTGGAAGCCAATGCTTTCGGAATGGATTCAATCAATAAACGGTCGCTGGCCGTCATCCCTTTCGAAACGAGAGCCGAATAGCCGCCGAGGAAATTAACACCAACTTCCAGAGCCGCTTTATCCAGCGTTTTTGCAATTTCCACATAATCATCGACTGTCTTACAGCAGGAACCGCCGATCAAACTGATCGGGGTCACGGAAATTCTCTTATTTACAATCGGAATACCAAATTCATTTTCAATCTCACAGCCGGTAGATACGAGATCCTTAGCTTTTGTTGTAATCTTATGATAAATATTTTCACAAACTTTATGCACATCCGTATCACAGCAATCCAAAAGACTGATACCCATCGTGATCGTCCGCACATCCAGATTGGATTCTTCAATCATCTTGTTGGTTTCCTGTACCTCGTATAAATTAATCATGTCGTCACCTCTTAAATTCTGTGCATACAGTTAAAAATATCTTCATGCTGCATCTTAATTTTTACTCCGATCTGCTCACCGACTTCTTTCAGTTCTTTTGAAAGCACCTCAAATTCTTTCGCAGCGGCATTCGTGTCCACGATCATCATCATATTAAAATAATCCTGCACGATTGTCTGGGAAATATCCAGGATATTTACATTATTCTCTGCCAGATAGGTACATACTTTTGCAATAATTCCTACGGTGTCTTTTCCAATTACAGTGATAATTGTTTTTTTCATCTTTCTTTCCTCCTATATTCCTATAATGCCAGGTCAAATAAATGTCCCGCATGATCCCTCGGGGCTACCTCAACTTTTACCGAATCTTCAACTTCATTTTTCACCGTTGCCAACGCCAGATCCGGATAATTATTTTCCTTACTCAAATGACCCAGGATTACCTGATCAAGCCGGTCATGCATTAATTCTGTGACCAATTGAGCTGCCTTTTCATTACACAGATGACCACGTTCACCCAAAATGCGCCGCTTCAGATAATATGGATAGGGTCCTGCCTGAAGCATATGTATATCATGGTTTGCTTCCACATAAAGCAGATTGGAATCTTTCAGCCGTTCCACAATGGACTCGTCATAATATCCCAAGTCCGTAACCATTCCAAGCTTCCGACCACCGTCCTGAATCAAAAAGCTTACCGGATCCACTGCATCGTGAGAAATGGAAAAAGATTCCACCGAAAGGCTTCCGACCGCAAATTCCCGTCCGGCCTCAATAGGCATGAACAGTTCCCGGTCAATCTTTCCAAGGTTTCCCATTTCAGAAATCTGGCGCAATGTCTTCTCTGTACCATAAATTGGTATATGAAACTTTCGTGCAAGCACGCCAAGTCCGGAAATGTGATCCGTATGTTCATGGGTGATCAATATTCCCTGAATATCCCTGCCTTCCAGTTCAAATGTTTTCAATCCTTCACAAATGCGTTTACAACTGATCCCGGCATCGATAAGGATATGGGTATCTTCATTTCCGGCATAAAGACAGTTTCCACTGCTGCCGCTGGCAATGGTGCCAAATTTCATGCTCATCTTCCTCTCTTGTAATCCACAGCTTATTATAATACGAAACCCGAAAAACAGCAATACAGAAAAAGGACCCTGAATGCAAATTTGATCACATTCAAAGTCCTTTTGAATCCATACTAAGCTTGTTTATTTTTAATAGTTATAGAATGTATGTCCGCCGATCACGAGATATTCGCTCACAGTTGACGTATCTACATAGCCATTAAAGTAATAATAGCCACCAATATTATTGACACCAGCCAAAGCTTCCTGAGCAGCCTGCATACAGGATTCACTCGGTCCGCTGTAAAGCACACCATCAAGAACACCGTTATGAGCTCCCGGGAACTGTCCCGGTGCATAGATAACTCCGGCAATGGTATTATCAAATCGTGGATCTTTCACCCGATTTAAGATGACATTGGCCACAGCCAGCTGTCCCTCATAAGGTTCTGCGCCAGATTCCACATAGACCATACAGGCCAGCAAATATACCTCATCTGATGTTACAGATAAAGCAGAGGATGCTGTCACACTTTCCGGCTGTACATCGGAACTTCCCGAAGCATTCCGGTCTGTGTTTGCCTGCTTTTCAGCGATTGACGCTGTCGCTGCTGTACTTGCAGAAACAGCAGCTTCTTCTTCAGCTATAGATATAGCTTCGTCCAGTTCAATGCTTTCTTCCACATACTCACTGGCTACGAATCCCTCTCCATCGCCAAAATCAATCCGTGTCCACTCTTCTCCGCTTTCAACTACCGGAAAGATTTCGCTCTGAATCGCTGTAGCAACAACTTCACTGTCCGTATCAGCCTCCTGACGGATATTTAATGAATCGGCTGTCACCGTGACGTTCCGTCGTCCGATTTCTTTTGCCAACAGCTCGGCATCATAACCGATTGAAATATCCTTTGTGGCGATATATCCTGTGACATTTCCCGAAGAAACTTTCGTCCACTCCGGTCCCCATTCTTCGACCACACCACTGGAAGCCGGGTATATCTTACCTGCGACTTCGCTTTCACTGTTGTCCTCAGAATGAATTTCCAGATAAGGTTCTGTGTTCACCACAAACTTTCCTGAAAATTCTCCATTGTAGAACAGACGTGTGACCCCCACCAAACTGTTCAGTACATC
>CATYEA010000087.1 GCA_958405355.1 uncultured Lachnospiraceae bacterium | reverse complement strand
GGTAAAGAAACCTACCGGAATACTTGTTTCAAAATTACGCATCTGAATTTCTGCCTTTACTGTCGGATTTCTCTGAAGTCGGGAAACCGTTACAAGATTCATATAATAGCAGGTGAGTTCCGGCAGTGCCGGCACCTGGGACTGAATAAAGATTACCGATTTTTCCGGGTCCAGACCGCAGGAAAGATAGTCCAGTGCCACCTCAATAATATTCTGGCGCACTTTTTCCGGATTATCTGCATTATCTGTCAATGCCTGTGCATCCGCAATCATAATATAAATTTTGTCATATTCCCCTGAATTCTGAAGCTCCACCCGACGCTTCAGGGAACCTACATAATGTCCCACATGAAGCCGTCCTGTCGGACGGTCTCCGGTTAAAATAATCTTTTCCATTGTAAATTACTCCTTGTTTCTTTATTCTTCCATCACGTGGTCAAAAGCCACCTTAAACATTTCCTGAATATGCTCATCTGCCAAAGAATAGTAACGCACCTTACCATCCCGGCGTGTCTTCACCAGTCTGGCCTGCTTCAGCAGCCGAAGCTGATGGGACACGGCCGACTGATTCATCTCAAGCAGCAGCGCCAGATCTCCCACACATAGCTCTGACTGGCTCAACGCACATATGATTTTTGCCCGGGTTGAATCCCCGAAGGCCTTAAACAGTTCTGCCACTTCAAACAGATCGTCTTCCGGCGGCATGGCATTTCTTACCTGTTCAACCAGACTGTCTCCCATGTTCTCTACTTCCCTTCAATAGCATGGCCTTTGGCCTTTAAAACATCCACTACCTGATAAACATATTTATTACAGATTTCATCCGTTTCTGCTTCCACCATAACACGCAGCACTGGTTCTGTTCCGCTTTCCCGCACAAGGATACGTCCCGTATTTCCAAGGGCTTCTTCCACAGCTTTTACAGCCGCCTGAACGTCCGCATCCTGCTCTGCTTCTGTTTTATCCTTTACTTTAACATTCACAAGCAGCTGAGGGTAAATCTTCACCGGTTTGATCAGTTCAGAAAGCTTTGTCTTTTTCTCCAGCATAACTTCCATAATCTTCAAAGAAGTTAAAATACCATCGCCGGTCGTCGCCAGTTTGCTGAAAATAATATGCCCGGACTGTTCTCCACCGATGGAATGGCCATTCTGCATCATATTCTCATAAACATATTTATCACCAACGGCCGTCTTTTCATATCGAATGCCTGCTTTATCAAGAGCAAGATACAGACCGAAATTGGACATGACCGTTGTGACGATCGTATTGTTATTTAATGTTCCATTTTCATGCATATATTTACCGCAGACATACATGATCAAATCACCGTCGACGATATGTCCTTCATCGTCCACAGCAATACACCGGTCCGCATCACCATCGTAAGCAAAACCAACATCAAGACCTTTTTCCACAACGAATTTCTGAAGCACTTCAATATGAGTAGAACCGCAGTTCATGTTAATATTTGTGCCATCCGGCTCTGCATTGATCACATAAGTTTTTGCTCCCAAAGCGTCAAATACACTTTTAGCAATCGAAGACGCCGAACCATTGGAACAGTCCAGACCGACCTTTTTATCCTTAAAGGAACGGGTTGCTGTAGCGATCAAATGACCGATATAGCGGTTTCTTCCCATCGCATAATCCACGGTCCGCCCAATATCTTCACGGGTTGCCAACGGAAGCTCCTCTGTTTTTCCATCAATATAATCTTCAATGAGCTGCTCCACATCGGCGCTCATCTTATGTCCCATAGCATTGATGATCTTAATTCCATTATCATAAAACGGATTGTGGCTAGCCGAAATCATAATGCCGCAGTCAAATTCCTCTGTACGCACGAAATAAGAAACACTCGGTGTAGTCGTTACATGAAGCAGATAAGCATCTGCGCCGCTGGCCGTAAGTCCTGCTGCCAGAGCATACTCAAACATGTAACTGGAACGCCGTGTATCTTTACCAATGACAATCTTCGCCTTATGATCTTTTCCAAAATAATATCCTAAAAAACGTCCGACTTTAAATGCATGTTCCACCGTGAGCTTTATATTGGCCTCACCGCGAAAACCGTCAGTCCCAAAATATTTTCCCATAATACGCATTCACTCCCAAGAAAAACTACTCTGTACACTTTCACACCAGGCTCAAAACTACTTCGCCAAGTGTTCAATGCGTCGCTAACTGTTCACAGTATGCCATGTCAACTAAGTTCATCGTTCGCCACAGCTCCGATTCACTAAGTTTCCAGGTATGCGTTCACAGTAAGCTCGAAAAAACCTCGCTAACTGTTCACAGTATATCATAGTTTTATAGATTTTTCACTGTTTTTATTTTTTTATGCTTGACATGTATTTTATTTGTGATAGTATCATATTATAGATTATGTAGTTTTAATTACTATGTGTTGTCGTTTCAGTACACAACCTATATAAATTCCAGAACAGGAAGGTGATCTTATGAAATTTAAACCAAAAGACCCGGGCAGCGCAATCACCCATTTTATCGGCTGGCTTATGGCTCTGCTCGCTGCCGTACCACTGATTCTCCGGGCATGTACAGCACCGGATGTAGTCCATGTTATTTCGTTAAGTATTTTTATTGTCAGCATGCTTTTACTATATGCCGCAAGTACCCTGTATCATTCATTGGATATCAATGAAAAAGTTAATAAGCGCCTGAAAAAATTTGATCATATGATGATTTCAGTGCTTATTGCCGGAACTTACACACCTGTATGTCTCATTGCTATCCGGGGCACTTTGGGATACACCCTTTTAGCCATCGTATGGGGCATTGCCATCTTCGGAATCATCCTGAAAGCCCTTTGGGTAAACTGTCCAAAATGGGTATCTTCCGTACTTTACATCGGAATGGGATGGACCTGCATCCTTGCATTTACTCAGATTTTAAACAGCCTGTCCAGAGAAGCTTTTATGTGGCTCCTTACCGGAGGAATCATCTATACAATCGGCGGTGTCATCTATGCATTGAAGCTTCCGATCTTCAACAGCCGGCATGAGAATTTCGGCTCTCATGAAATCTTCCATCTCTTCGTGATGGGCGGCAGCTTCTGCCACTTCGTATTAATGTATAAATTTTTAGCTGTTATGCCGATTTATTAAAACAAAACAGGGTGCCAAAGAATTTCGTACTCTCTATTTTTAGAATCTTGCGAATTTCCTGGCACCCTGACCTTTTTTAAACAATATTTTATTTCCCTGTTATCCGGTATGCATGGTTCAGCGGTCCGCTGCCCTTGCCCAAATCCAGCCCATCTTTGAGGGCTCCGGTAATATAATCTTTGGCATTTCTTACGCTGGTTTTCATATCGTAGCCCAGGGCCAGATTACTGGCTATGGCTGATGAAAGAGTACAGCCGGTACCATGGGTATTCGGATTATCCACCCGTTCGCCGCGGTACCAGAGAAGCTCACCGTTATCATAGAGCAAATCGTCAGCGGTTTCCGTAAGATGTCCGCCTTTGATAAGAACACAGCCTTTCAGGTTTTTACCGATAACTTCGGCCGCCCGAACCATATCATCGGTAGACTTGATCTCAAAGCCGCAGAGACACTCGGCTTCAGGAATATTTGGGGTAATGATGTCAGCCAAAGGCAGGAGTTTTGTCACCAAAGTCTCCTGAGCATCCGGACTCATCAGCGCACAGCCGCTGGTGGACACCATGACCGGGTCCACAACAATATTCTCTGCATGATGCTCTTTTAATTTCTCTGCAATCTTTTCAATGATACCGATATTGGACACCATACCGATTTTTACCGCATCCGGCCGGATGTCGCTAAAAATACAATCGATCTGTTCGCCGACAAATTCCGGTGTGGCTTCCAATACATCATAGACACCCGTCGTATTCTGGGCCGTTAATGCAGTGATCGCACTCATGGCATAGACGCCATGGGCCATCATGGTTTTGATGTCTGCCTGAATCCCAGCACCGCCGCTGGAATCGGAACCTGCGATTGTTACTACCTTTTTCATATCGTATTCAACTCCTATATTTATAATAATGGTGAAAAAATTCTCAGTATTCCCTGAACGCATTTCTGCCATAACGGACGGTTTCTCCAGGCATCCAGGCTTACCCGCTCACTCTTTCGCATAGTTTCTAAAAAGTCTTCTTTCATCTCCATAACCGCCGGAACTTCCGTCATCAATACGCCGCATTCATAATGCAGATAAAAACTCCGATAGTCCATATTTATCGTACCGCAGACGCCGCACTCATCATCAGAAATCACATATTTAGCATGAATAAAACCTGGTTCATACTCATATATCTTAATGCCATTTTCCATAAGCCGCCCGTAATTTGAGATATTTACCATGTAAACATACCATTTATCATAATGACGCGGTGTAATAATCCGCACATCGACGCCGCTTCGGGCTGCCCGGCACAAATCATCAACCATCCGGTTGTCCAGCACCAGATAAGGTGTTGTAAAATAAATATAATCCCTGGCCTTATTGATCAGATGAGTATACATCTCTTCAATCGGATTATCCGGATTATTGGCCGGACCGTCAGCCACCGGCTGAACATATCCCGGCGCATCTACCGATATGGTCGGCCGGTATTTATCATAATCCAACTGCTCTTTCTCCTTTGAAAGTTCCCACATCTCCAGGAAAATTTCTGTAAGGCCCCAGACACCATCCCCCTCCAGACGGATGGCCGTATCCTTCCAATGACCAAATCGATCGATAATATTGGCATACTCATCGGCCAGATTCACACCCCCGGTATAGGCAATATTTCCGTCAATGACAGCGATTTTCTGATGATTCCGGTAATTAAAGGTCAATCGGGAAACATCCTTCACGATCGGTGCAAAAATACTGACCCGGATACCCAGTTTCGCCAATTCATGCCGAATCTCGTCTCCATCCATAAACAGACACCCAAAATCATCCAAAAGCAGACGAATTTCAACTTTCTCCGCCGCTTTCCGTGCCAATACCTCTTTCAGCCGATCCCATATTTCACCATTGGACACAATAAAATACTCCATGAAGATAAACTTTTCCGCCTTCTCCAAATCCTCAAAAAGGGCATCAAATTTTTTCTCTCCGACCTCAAAATATCGGACAGAAGTATTTTTATATAAAGAAAAACCTTCATGAACCAGATACCGACTGACCTGAGCCTTATTTGGATGCATTTCGGACAGCTCAGCCAAAATCGCCGGATCCTGCTGCTTGTATTCTTTTCCTTTTTCCGATATCTTTTTATATTTTTTATAAAAAGCACTATTTGTATGCTTGCGTCCCCACATGAAATAAAGGCAATAGCCAAATACCGGAAGCGCCATAATGATCACAATCCAAAATGAATTGAATGATGATGAATTATCTACCAGCACAAATACTACCGCAATACTGGCAATTTCAATCAGCAGATAAACCCATGAGGCGTATTCCTGAAGCAGACGCACCAGCAAGAACATCGTTAAAACCTGTAAGATTACCGAAATTAATACAATGGCCGCCCGTACAAGAACTGAAGTCCGTTTTTTTAAGATATTATTCATAAGCCATATTCTCCTTGCTGTGCAATCAACTCGAGCTTCTGCTGACGATTGAGCTGCTTGATGGCATATTCCCGCCGCATCGCTTCCTCTTTTGTTTCCATCCTTTCATAATAAATCAATTCCACCGGCCGACGGCTGCGGGTATATTTTGCTCCCCGGCCTTCATTATGGGCCTGAATCCGTTCCTCCAGATGATTCGTCCATCCAGTGTAAAGGGAACCGTCACTGCATTTTAAAATGTATGTATAGTTCATAATATCCTTTCCAGTAAATGTAAAATGGTTTACAGAACTTATTATATCGGATTACCGTTTTAATTTCAACTGAAAAAGGGCATTGCCGCTATGACAATGCCCCGCTATATAAAGCAGCCGATGAAAATACAGTATTTATTCAAAAAGTCTGGCCCGGGCCGGTAATACCAGAAGGATTGTAATATAATCGGCAGCATATTTTCCAATATGTATGACCGATTCATCATCGCCTGCTCTATATCTTATGTTATTTTTCCAATTTGGTGACTGGAAAACCAGCTATACCTTGTCGCGCGAAGCGCTCCCATGCGCAGCATCTGACATACGGTGTGCCCGAATGGGTATTATTTTTCCAGATAATCCTGTGGATTCACCGGAGTACCGTCCTTTGTAATTCCAAAATAAAGATGACTTCCCTCTTCTGTATAATATTTTGTCGGCTGAGCCACATTGCCAATGGCCTGACCTTTGACAATCACATCGCCCTCTTTGACATTTACATCTTTCATCTGACCATAAATTGCTCTATAGCCATTTCCCATGTCTACGGTGATCATCGTACCGTTCACGCTGTCTTCTGTAACAGATTCTACGGTTCCGCCAAAAGCAGCAACTACTTCCTGATTGACGTCGGCTTTGATGAGCAATGCCGGATTACATTTGTATTGATCCAGTGTTTCAAAATAAATGGTTTTATCCGGTGAAAACTCTTTAAGAATTTCGCCTTCCACTGGCCATACCATTTTCGCGTCGTCGCCAAATGTCTCCGCAACTGCGGCATTTGCAGCTTCTGCTGCCGCTACAGATTCAGCCACTGCATTTTCAATATCTGTCGTGTTTCCCACAGCTGCCGCTGGTGTTTCATCCAAAACCTCCGGTGTGTTTTCAGCCTGACTAAATTCAGCGGCCTTTTCGGCTTCCGCCCTATCTCTCATACCTGACCGATATCCGGCTACTCCGGAAATTCCAAGCACAACGACCAGAGCCGCTGTCAACACCATGTAAAATCCATTCTTTTTCCAATAATTTTTAAAATTTTCTTTCACCTGTTATCACCTCGTAGCTATAGTTTGACCAGGAAATCAAACTTTATACACTCGTCCCCGGAAAATACCACAAAATAATTTCCTGCCAGCTTTTTCCTTCCCCGGCCATGGCATCGGCACCATAAAGACTCAGGCCAACACCATGGCCCCGCCCATAACAGGTAAATTCTATTCCATCATTTTTAACAGCATAATCAAAGCAAGCGGACGGAAGCCCCAGACGGCACCGCAAATCTTCACCGGAATACGTCTGTCCCCCAATCTGCATCTGCCGGATATAGCCGGAATCATCCTTTTCTATGATCTGAACCATACTCTCCGACAGTTGGTCCCAGGAGTTCTCCATCCCGTCGGCTTCGGCCAGGACGCGAATGATTTTTTTCCGGCTCAAAAATACCTTCTCCATATAATCGGATGAACTTTTATCCCATGGACTATCGACACTGGTCAAATAGGCCAGATCACCGCCCCATACATCGGAGAAATTTCTCGTCCTCCCATTGGACAGAAGACAATATAAAGGCAGTATCGGTTCCCCGTTATGGAGTATTTTACACCCTTCGGTTTCCGCTACTGCCTTTCTTAGTTTTTCTTCATCCATGCCCTTAGCCAGCCTTTCCTGGGCCGACAGCCAAGGCTGACCAAGCCACTGACTTTCCGGAGTTCGTCCGCCAGCCGACATGTAGGCTATGTAAGTTCTCAAAACGACCGCCATCGCTTTAATCGTTTCCTCATGGGTATCCGGCTCCAACACTGCCGCCAAAACACCAACAGCATATTCATCAAAGCCGACCACCCGGTCCATTCCAAATTCCTTCATATGAACAGTAAGGCCCTCGGCGGACTGTTCCCAATCTGCCGAGGGCCTGTAATTTTGAT
>CATYEA010000086.1 GCA_958405355.1 uncultured Lachnospiraceae bacterium | reverse complement strand
CGCATTTCTTCCAACGCACGAATCTGCATCTGAACCTCTTCCCGCAGACGGATACGTTCATCGGTCATCGGTCCATCAATCATAATTAAATCTTTTTTCTTTTCCTCAATAAGAAAATCTGTACCGTAGAGCGGTACCCGGCGATAATCTCCTACAATACGTCCCCGGCCATAAGCATCCGGAAGACCGGTAAGAAGGCCGGCATGTCTGGCCAGACGGGTCCGTTCCGGATAAGCGTCAAAAACGCCGTCGTTATGGGTTCTGCGATAAAGCCGGAAATGATGTTCAATCTCCGGATTCAGTTTATAGCCATACTGTTCCAGGGCCGAAGTTGCCATACGCATACCGCCGAAAAGATTGACAATCCGTTTCAGCGGCGCATCTGTCTGAAGCCCCACGATGACTTCATTTTCTTTATCAATATATCCCGGTGCGAAGTTATCGATACCAGAAACCACATTGGTCTCCACATCGATAATACCCTTTTTTAATTCTTCAACGATCAGGTCACTGGCCTTTGACCAGACTTTCTCCGTCCGCTCTGAAATCGGTGCAAGAAATCCTTCATCGCCTTCATATGGTGTATAATTTTTCTGAATGAAATTGCGTACATTCACCAGATGACGCCATTCGCCCGTCTTAAAACCTTTCCATGCAGTGCAGTTCACATCAATACTCATTTTTTTCGCTCCTCTTCTTAAAGATTAGTTCAGATGATTATTAATAAGTTTCTGCCAGCCCGAGAGTTTCTGAGGTTCCATTGGTTCTACGCCTTCTAATGGATAAGGAATTCCAAGTGTTTTGTATTTATGAACGCCAAGTACATGATAGGGAAGCAGTTCCACCCGCTCCACATGTTTTAACGTCTGTAAATAGTTTTTCAGCCCTTCCATGTGCTCATCCCCATCGGTAAGTCCCGGAACGACTACATGGCGAATCCAGAGGGGAATATTCATCCTCTGAGCCGTTTCTAAAAAAGCAAGTGACTCATCCGGCATCTGCCCGGTCACAAGCTGATAACCCTCACGGGTATAATGTTTAATATCCAGAAGAACCAAATCTGTAAACGCAAGTATATCCTCATAATCTCCCATGCCACAGCCCGCCGTATCCAGACAGGTATGTATACCAGCCGTCTTGCACATTGGCAAGACCTCCTTCAGAAAATCCTTTTGAAGCAAGGGTTCCCCGCCGGAAAAGGTCACGCCGCCCTTATTTCCATAATAGGGCTTAAAACGTGACAGCCGTTTCACCAACGCTTCCGCCGACATTTCCTGAACATTATTTCCTGTCATGGACCATGTATCCGGATTGTGACAATACTGACATCGAAGACGGCAGCCTTGTAAAAAAACAACGGAACGAACGCCCGGTCCATCGACCAGAGCCATAGATTCAATGGAATGAATTCGTCCGAGTGTCATTATCAAAACCTCCTTTTCACGCTCGATTTTATCAAAAAAACAGCCGACTGCCTGGGCTGTTGCCCAGACGGTCGGCTCAATATACAAACATACTTCATGTGGTTCTTCCACTAAATCCGTCAGTCATATGTTATGATACAGATTCTAGCGTGATGATGTATTTTTGTCAAGTATTAAAATTAATTATCGATTAATTTTCCTTCGCCATTCCAACTGTACAGTTTACGGATTTCTTCTCCGATAATTTCAGATGGATGAGCTGCTGCTTTAGCACGCATAGCTTTGAAGTGAACCTGACGTCCTGCTGGAGACATATCTAACAGGAAGTCTTTTGCAAATGTACCATCCTGGATATCTGCAAGGATCTTCTTCATAGCTTTCTTTGTATCTTCTGTAACGATCTTCGGACCTGTGATATAATCACCGTATTCTGCAGTGTTGGAGATGGAGTATCTCATTCCTGCAAAACCACTCTGATAGATCAAGTCTACGATCAGCTTCATCTCATGGATACATTCAAAGTAAGCATTTCTTGGGTCATAACCAGCTTCAACTAATGTTTCAAAACCAGCCTGCATTAATGCACAAACACCACCGCAGAGAACGGCCTGTTCACCAAAGAGGTCTGTTTCTGTTTCTGTCTTGAAGGTTGTTTCAAGAACGCCGGCTCTTGCACCGCCGATACCCAGGGAGTAAGCCAGAGCCATTTCCTGAGCTTTGCCAGTGTAATCCTGGTATACAGCAATAAGACAAGGTGTTCCCTTACCTTCCTGGAACTCGCTTCTTACTGTATGACCTGGAGCCTTTGGAGCGATCATTGTAACGTCAACATATTTTGGAGGTACGATACATCCGAAATGAATATTGAAACCATGAGCGAACATTAACATGTTTCCTTCTTCAAGGTTTGGTTCGATATCTCTCTTGTACATATCAGCCTGTAATTCATCATTGATAAGAATCATGATGATATCTGCCTGTTTTGCAGCTTCTGCTGCTGTAAACACTTCAAATCCCTGAGCTTCTGCTTTTGCCCATGATTTGCTTCCTTCATAAAGTCCGATGATAACATGACAGCCTGACTCTTTTAAGTTCAAAGCATGTGCATGTCCCTGGCTGCCGTAACCGATAATTGCAATTGTCTTTCCCTCTAAGAGAGACAGGTTACAGTCTTCCTGATAAAAAATCTTAGCCATTTTAACTTCCTCCTACTGTTAATCTTTTTAAATATGTATCTTCTAATAATACAGAGCTGTACACCTTTTCGTGCATCAGACGGAATATTATTATGGAGCTATAAATATTTTACGTCATCCATACCTCTGGATAAACCGGTCACACCGGTCCGGGCCAGTTCGAGAACTTCGTAATCGCTGACCAAACGGATAAACGCATCTAATTTTGATTGATTTCCTGTCAGCTCAATAATCATAGAATCAATACCCACATCCACGACCTTCGCCCGGAAAATATCAACCACTGACAGAATTGCCTGACGTTCTTCCGCATTTGCCCGGATCTTGATCATAATCAATTCACGGCAAACGGAAACGCCTTCCTTCAGCGTTTTGACATCGAGTACATCCACCATCTTGCGCATCTGCTTCTCAATCTGTTCAAAAATCAAATCATCCCCGTCAACAACAACAGTAATCCGGGTAAATCTCGGATCCATCGTCACACCGGCGGAAATGCTGTGAATATTGTATCCTCTACGGGTAAAAAGTCCTGATACACGGCTTAAAACACTGGAAGTATTATCCACCAACAGTGAAAAAACTCTCTTTTGTTCCATACCTGCACCTTCCCTTATGTTTTAAAACCGGACACTTCGCCGGAGCAAAGTGTCCGCTTGTCTACTTATTATAGTGACTTCATCTTATTTTGTCAATAAAAGGATTTTCAAATCTTGCGCCTTTTAAAAGCTCTTCTTCAATTCTTAAAAGCTGATTGTATTTTGCAAGCCGGTCTGTCCGGGACAAGGAGCCGGTTTTAATCTGCCCGCAATTCAATCCGACAGCCAGATCCGCAATGGTTGTATCCTCACTTTCACCGGAACGATGGGACATAATGGCACCATACCCGGCATTTCCCGCCATCTGAACCGCCTGGATCGTCTCTGTCAGCGTACCGATCTGGTTTGGCTTAATAAGGATCGCATTGGCCGCTTTCTGAGCGATTCCTTCCTGAAGTCTCCGGGTATTGGTCACAAAGAAATCATCGCCCACCAACTGGGTTTTCTGTCCGAGACGGGCCGTCAGATTCTTCCAGCCGTCCCAATCATCCTGGTCGCAGCCATCTTCAATAGACACGATCGGATATTTACTGACAAGCATTTCATAATACTCTCCGATTCCCTGACTGTCAAAAATTTTACTGTTTTCTCCATAAAGAATATAATTGCCCTCTTTATAAAATTCACTGCTGGCCACATCCAGAGCCAGACAAACGTCTTTTCCCGGCTCATATCCGGCTTTTTCAATGGCTTCCATGATCACCTTGAGTCCGTCCTCATTACTGGCCAAATCCGGCGCAAATCCACCTTCATCGCCCACGGCTGTATTTAAGCCCATTCCTCCCAAAACACCTTTTAACGCATGGAACACTTCACTTCCCATCCGAAGCGCTTCGGCAAAACATTTTGCTCCCGTCGGCACGATCATAAATTCCTGAAAATCAATGCCGTTATCCGCATGGGCACCGCCATTTAAAATATTCATCATAGGCATAGGTAAAAGGGTTCCGGCCACACCGCCGATATACCGGTATAAAGGCATATGATAAAATCCGGCACCGGCTCTGGCGCAGGCCAAAGAAACTCCGAGAATCGCATTGGCCCCCAGATTTTTCTTTGCTTCTGTCCCGTCAAGCTCCAAAAGTTTTTCATCAATCTCCTGCTGCTTTGTCACATCCATGCCGTGAAGTGCTTTGGCAATATTCTCATTGACATGTTTCACTGCCTTTTTTACACCTTTGCCCCCATAACGTTTCTTATCGCCATCCCGCAGCTCTAAGGCTTCATAAATACCCGTGGATGCCCCGGAAGGGACAATGGCTCTTCCGGTAATACCATGGCGTAAAACGACTTCCACCTCGACTGTCGGATTGCCCCTTGAATCCAACACTTCTCTGCCCTTAATCTCCTGAATTTCCTTCATCATCATAAAAACCTCCTGTTTTTGCTTAGTATGCACAAACAGGAGGTTTCATATGCAAAAAATCTTATTCCTGGCTCTGCCAATCGGCCGGATACACAAAATATGCATATCTGGCTTTTGACGGTGTTTGAAAATGAATATGGCTTCCCTTTGGTATATAGATAATATCTCCAGGATATCCTGTAACTATGCGCCCGTCAATTTCAATCTCTAAAACACCTGAAATCACCATATCATATTCATCATAAGTTAATGTCCATTCAAAACTTGTATGATCCAGCTCCATAATACCCGCGCCCATTCTCGGAGCTTCCTCCAGTGAGACAATATCTTTCAGATAAACTCCCGGCGTATCACTGAAAGGTTCACACTTGACCGTATCGGTCTTTATTCTCAAAATTCCGCTGGAATCCCTTTCTTTAACGAACCCCTCGGACACAAGCATTTCATTTAATACTTTTTTGACGATTTCCCGGACAACTTCTTCATTTATTTTTTCCATAGCTGCTCCCCTTCTAATGCTTCCGGTGACTCATCCATTGATAGACCACATAAGCAGCAATACATGCCACGCCAATGATAGCAAGAACGACCAGAGGCCATGCACCGCTATTTCCCGGTTCCTCCGGATTTTTCGTTTCATCCGGCAGAGTCTCCGACACCGGAAGCTTCTGCCACTGGGCATAAAGCTCAATATTTTCCTCCGGCATATTGAATTTCAACCCGGAATCATAGCTTTCGCCGCTGCCATCCATTTTTGTATTCCATCCAAGGAACTGATAGCCTTCCCGCTTCATCTTTTCACCGGCAAGAATGTTCACCATCTCCCCGGCTTCATATTCATTTGTATCCTCCGGAAGGTTCTCCACCTTATTTGCATTGGCACGGTAGGTCACCTGATACAAAGGTATCCACCGACTGTAGAAAGTAAGTCCCTGCTCCTTCATCGCCGTCTCTGTCCCGGTCACGGTTTTCCCAATATCCTTTGTTCCGAAAATCTCTTCCCCGGACTGATAAAGAGCATCTTCCCTGGAAGTCAGTGACCAGCCCGCAAAACGGTAATGCTCAATAGCCATACTTCCCTGGTCTTTCACTTTGACAATGGTGCCTTCTTCATATTTTTCCTTATCCTGTGGCAGTTCACCAGTCAGGAGGGTGTCCTTCGGAATCGATGCAATATAAGTCACTGCATATTTATCCGTACCTACTACACGCCACTGGGCGTAGAAAGTCACATTAGCTTCCGCCACTTTAACTTTATCTCCGGCTTTTAAACGGGTACCTGAACCGTCCTGATTCACCGACCATCCATCAAATACATAACGTGTGCCGTCCGCATCCACTTTTTCCAGATTTCCCGGTTCTTTGACCGTAACTTCATCGCCGGAATAATAAATATTGCTTCCCTCTCTGACCGTACCGCCCGTATCCTTTGGAAGAGTGCCGCCTGTGTTCGTATTGCCGTCATAATTCACCGAATATACCGGAATCCACCGTCCATATAAGGTCAATCCGCCATCGGTCATCGGCGCCTGGGTCTCCACAGGAATTCCATGGATGGAAACATCGGAATAAATCTTTTCGCCGGCCGTATAAACGCCGTTACCTGCATCCAGGGCCCAGCCCACAAACTGCCATCCGTCCGCCGTCATGCCATTGCTGCCCTGTACAGAAACCATCTCTCCCGGACGATATTTAGTGATATCAATTGGAGGATTTCCATTTAAACCGGAGCCTCCCGGAAGATTCATGGCATAACTGACACCGTACAGATTTTCCCGATAATTATATGTAATTTTGAAATAATTCGTTCCGAGAGGATTTTCCGGATTCTGTCCCTGATAACGGATAATCTCCCAACTGTATTGGTTATCCACAATCTCACCGATATGGAAATCCACACCGGCGCTGCTTCCTGTTCTGGCATTCGGCATCGAATTATCTTTTCGCTTTTCAATAATTTCCAAAAAATCCCCTTCCGGATTTTCCGGAACAAGGGTGTACCAACCGGCCGTCAGTCCTTCAATCAACAGATGTTTCTCCGCCCGATCACCATTGGCATCAAAAGTCAACGCATATTCCGTAAATGGCGTATCATCTGTAATCATCTGATTCGGCCCATCGAACCGATACAATTTAAATCGGAATGTATGGGACACCGATTGATTGTATGGAAGCTGCTCAAGACATACGGCCGCATCAATACAGCCGCTCACCATCTCTGTCTTAAAAGAAGCCTCATCCATCGGGGTGTCCTCCGATACAGAAACTTCATGACCATCACTGACACGTTTTGCATCTTCTGTGGAAGCTTCCCCATTGTAGTAAATTTTAACCTTATATTCTTTTGCTTCCGTCAGAGTCTTTGCTTCATCCTCCGGCAAATGATAAGGCATATTGGTAATCACATCTCCAACCGGCTCTTCCACACCATTGATGACACGATACCACTGGACTTTCAGAGGCAGATCTTTCAGATTTCCATAGACACACTCCATTTTCACAGCAGCTTTATTTAAAAAATCCGACTGACTTAAATCCATCCCCTGCATGACTGGAAATACCACATCAGAAGCATCAACCTCCGCGGCCACATTGACTTCAATTGTATGTAAAGGCTTGTCGGCCACGGCCGAATCGGGATGCAAATAAACACCAGACATTCCTTCCACACCGATTATCTGATTATTGCCGCCGACAAAATCACTGTCGGCCTGAACATAAATCTCTTGGATACCCCATTCATTGAGTACAGCATCCTTCCAAAGGATAAACCAGCCATTGATATCACGGCAAATCTCTCCGCCTTTGAAGTCCTCAGACAAATTGCCGTCAGTATCGATGTATGTACCCTCAGACAAAATGTTTCCTTTACTATCCGTTATATGAAAATTTTTTCCTGCATACACCCGGATATCTCCGCTTTCGGAATTCCTGTCATAGACCTGATATGCGAGTTTATAAATACGCCGATTCCAGTTCTACACCCCGTATTCCATCTGATAACCGAAAGAACCATTCGTTACCTCAGACAGATCATCTCTCATCAGGCTATCTTCTGTCTTACGATTCGTTTCTGTTGCTGTTCCTTCGTCTGTGTCACCAACTGTTTCTTCGGCATAAGTTTGCATCCCTGTAAACAGTAAGCACAAACACAAACACAAAAAAATCCTTTGTAAAATCCCTTTAAATTTCATAATTATACCTCCCCGGCCCCTTCGCCTGTCAGTACTTCGGACAAT
>CATYEA010000085.1 GCA_958405355.1 uncultured Lachnospiraceae bacterium | reverse complement strand
CCAGAAGCACTGCGGCGCTCTGCCGGTTTGAATATTCCGATGCCAACTGATTCATATAGGTTACCACATAATCTTCCACGTAAATCTTCTTTTTCTCCTCCGGTAAACCAATCTGACGGATATTCTTCGGTAATTTAAGTTTTTCCTGACTGTTCGACTGACTCATTACTTCAACCATTCCCTCACCTTCCCTGAATCGCTCTTCGGAACATAGACAGAGTATCATATTCCGGAAAATTTATCTGGCGAAAGCTGTCACCCCGAATCCACAAATTGTCTGCTCACTTCGACACTCCCCATTCCGTCGCCGAAAACGGGCCTAAACATGTATGAAATCACATAAATATGTACAGACTCAATGAAAAAAGGAGTTTTCATAATGTATTGGATTCACCCGGATTTACCGGATGCCTCTCAGTCTTTCTGTAATTGTCTGACCTCAATGGTCCGGCAATACAATAAAAAAGACCAGCCCCTGGTCTTTATCTGTATCGGAACACCCTCTATCCTGGGCGACTGCCTCGGCCCGGTCATTGGTTCCATTTTAAGCAATGCCTGGACAGCAACAGATATTTACGGTACATTGGACGCTCCGGTCCATGCTCTGAATTTTCGCCGCACGTGTCATGAAATAAAAAAACAGCACCAAAAGCCATTCATCATAGCTATTGATGCTGCTCTGGGCAATCCGGCCCAATCCGGTTATATTTTACTCAAAAAAGGCCCCCTTCACCCCGGTAAAGGTGTCGGCAAAAAACTGCCTCCCATCGGCGATCTGCAGATTACCGGTGTTTTCCAGGATATTTTTGACCCTATGGCCGGCCATCAGATGGCCCGCTTCAGCCGCTGTATCAGTCAGGGAATCTTAAAGTTCTACCCTTCCTTCCAGCGCTCGTAATAAAGTAACTTCATCAATATATTCAAGATCGCCGCCGACCGGAACCCCGCTGGCAATCCGGCTGACCTTGATCCCGGTTGGTTTAATTAATTTACTGATGTACATGGCTGTTGTCTCCCCTTCAAGGCTGGAATTCGTGGCAATGATGACTTCATCCACATCTCCCTGGAGGCGGAGCATCAGCTCCTTAAGGCGAATGTCATTCGGCCCGATACCGAGCATCGGTGAAATAGCCCCATGCAGCACATGGTAAACGCCTTCGTATTTACCGGTTTTCTCATAGGCTGCCAGATCTCTCGGTGTTTCCACAACCATAATCACTTTTTTATTCCGCTTCTCATTGCGGCAGATCGGACACAACTCACTGTCCGTCAGATTAAAACATTGGCTGCAGTAACGGATATTTTCTCTCGCATCCACAATAGCCGACGCCAGACCGGCGGCCTGGTCCTTTGGCATATTAATAATATGGAATGCCAGCCTTTGAGCCGATTTTGAACCGATTCCCGGCAATTTTGATAATTCTTCAATCAGACGGGTAATCTGACTGCTGTAATATGCCATTAAAATCCAAAGCCTCCAAATCCGCCAAGGCCCCCGGTCACTTTCGCCATAGACGCCTGGGATATTTCATCAATTTTTCTCAGGGCTTCGTTCGTTGCGGCAACGATCAGGTCTTCGAGCATCTCGATGTCATCCGGATCAACAACCTCTTCCTCAATTTTCACGGAAAGAATTTCCTTTTTACCGGAAACTTTTACAGTAACCGCACCGCCGCCAGCCGTAGCTTCTGCCTCGGTCTCTTCAAGGGCCTTCGTAGCCTCTTCCATCTGTTTCTGCATTTTCTGGGCCTGTTTCATTAAATTATTCATATTTCCCGGCATACCGCCCGGGAATCCACCTCTTTTTGCCATTTTATACTCCTCCTTCTATTATTTTTAAAACTGGTCTTCATCAATAAATTCTACATGCTCCAAATGAATTTTATTCGGATTTATAAACAAAGCCTCTTCCGCTCTGCCCTTTTCCAAAAGTCTGGATACTATATGAATTTCTTTGCCGATATGCTCGCTGACCACCTTTTCAACGGCTTCACGGTGGGCTTCCCCATCAAAATAAGCCTTCTGCATATCATCATAGAATCCCAAAATGATCTGATTGTCCGCTCCAGCACTCACCATAGCAGATTTCAACATCATCATTGTACTCATCTCCAGACCACTGATGATCTTACCCCACTGGGAAACCACCGCTTCCACATCCTCCGCCTGGGCCGGCGGCAAACTTTCTGCGACAGGCTCCGACACTTCTTCCGCCGTCTCCACTGCTGCTGACCGCACAGGAGCCGCAGCCACGCCACGCTCCATCATATCCTCCAAAACCGCCAGGCGGTTTAAAATTGATTCATAATTATTTTCCATCTGAGGCTTGCACAATTTTACAATGGCCAGCTCAATCAACACTCGCTTTTGCGTCGAATAACGGAGCTGATTTGTCAATTCAGAAAAAATCCGGATATAACGCATCAATACGGCCTGCTTGATCTGCACCGCCTCTTCTTTTAAGGCGGCCAGATTCTCCGCCGACATATCCAGCACATCTTCCAACTGATCCGAACTCTGGACCAGCATGAGATTTCTCAGATACCACGTAAAGTCCGTCACGAACTGACTCAGTTCCCGGCCCTGAATAACGACATCTTCAATCAGCTTCAACGCTCCGGCCACATCCTGACTCATCACGTATCGCAAAAGCCGACTGAAAACACTGGTATCCACCGCCCCAAGAATATCCAGTACATGTTCATAGGTCAGCCGTTCATTCAGATAAAATGCCACACACTGATCCAAAAGACTTAAAGCATCACGCATGGAACCATCTGCCGCTCGGGCAATATAACGCAGCGCCTTGTCTTCCACATCCATATTTTCCTTCTGGGCCAGCTCGGCCAGCCGTCCGGTAATGGTATCCACAGTAATCCGGCGAAAATCATAACGCTGACATCTCGAAAGAATAGTTACCGGGATTTTATGGGCTTCTGTCGTAGCCAGAATAAAAATGACATATTCCGGCGGTTCTTCCAACGTCTTTAGCAAAGCATTGAATGCTCCGATAGAAAGCATATGCACCTCATCGATAATATAAACCTTATAACGGCCTTCTGTCGGTGAATATTCCACCTCATCCCGAATCTCACGTATATTATCCACGCCATTGTTGGAAGCCGCATCGATTTCGATAACATTCATGGATACCTGGCTTTGAATGGCCCGGCACATGGCGCATTCACCACAGGGACTTCCGTCCACCGGATGCTGGCAATTCACTGCTTTGGCAAAAATTTTAGCCACCGTTGTTTTTCCCGTTCCCCGAGTACCGCAAAACAGATAGGCATGCCCCACACGCCCGAGACGTATTTGATTTTTTAATGTTGTAACAATATGCTCCTGCCCTTTAACATCCTCAAAGCCCTGAGGACGCCATTTTCGGTAAAGCGCCTGATAGGACATGCTTTCCACTCCCTGTTCTATTCATCGCCGAAGCAGATCCCCATATCCTTTGCTTCCTGGATAGCGGCTCCCTTCGGATCCACATATTTTAATTTACCAGCCACATCACTGAGCGGTACATTGACGACCTCATAACCATCAAAGGCAACCATCCGGCCATATTTACGTTCCACGATCAGCCGTCCGGCTGCTGCGCCAAGACGTGAAGAAATAAATCGATCATATGGGTCCGGGCCGCCGCCTCTCTGAGTATGTCCCGGAACAGTGATTCGGACTTCCCGTCCGATGGCCTCTTCAATCTTTGCTCCAAGTTCATAAGAAATGGATGGATATGGACTTCCGGCCTTCTTCTTATTATATTCCTTTTTGCTGAGCTGGGCATCTTCTTTGGAAATAGCCCCCTCAGCAACGGCCAGAATAGAAAACCGTTTTCCTGCTTTATGGCGGCGTTCGATCGCAGCCAGAACGCAATCCAGATCGTATGGTATTTCCGGAAGCAGGATGATATCCGCACCGCCTGCAATCCCCGCATGCAATGTGAGCCATCCAACCTTATGTCCCATGACTTCCACAATAAATACCCGTCCATGGGAAGCCGCAGTTGTATGAATGCAGTCAATGGCATTCGTTGCAATATCTGCCGCACTCTGGAAACCAAAGGTCATATCTGTACCGTAAATATCATTATCAATCGTCTTTGGAAGCGAAACCACATTAAGTCCTTCTTCCATCAGAAGATTGGCCGTCTTCTGTGAGCCATTACCGCCTAAAACAACAAGACATTCAAGTCCCAGTTCCCGGTAAGTCTTCTTCATAGCCGCAACTTTATCAAATCCATCCGCCTCAATGACACGCATTTTCTTAAATGGCTGACGTGAAGAACCCAAAATCGTTCCTCCCATTGTCAGTATCCCCGAAAAATCAGATGGACGCATTACCCGGTAATCATTATACATTAATCCACGGTAACCATCCATAAATCCAAGAATTTCCACATCATCCAGTTTATTATAAAGAACCTTCGCGACACCGCGCATCGTTGCGTTTAACGCCTGACAATCTCCACCGCTGGTCAACATACCAATTCTTCTCATAGCTTTTCTTCGCTTCCTTTCTGTTTTGCTCACCTCTCCATTTCTCCGGCAAAACCCCACTATCTATGATAAATGATAGATAGAATAAATGCAATATCCAAAGTTCCATTGAAAATGTAAAATCTCAAAAAGAAAAAGTTCCCGTTATCAAACGAGAACTTTTATATTTGTTTTAAATCCGTGCGCCCTGCTTCGAATCACTCCCACAGACGTTACCTGTACAGTTAACTCCGCCCAGGCACCCTCACGGCACACAAAAGGTCCCGCTTAGTGCTGCTCCATTCCTGACCTGACACGGTTCACGGGTTTCTGTTGCGCAAGACCCAGGCTTCAACGCCACTTATACAGGGCAGCTCCACAGGATATGACCCTCAGACAGGACATCACCCCTGCTGTAGCGGATTGCAGGTACAAGGCACCGCTATCTCCCCGGCTGCACGGAAAAGTTATAACATTGTTGCATCACTCAGTATATCTTGTTTTTATTTTTCTGTCAAGGCGTGGTCTTCCTGCTTTTTTCGAGCTTTTTTGAGTTTTCTGAGTTCCCTGAAAAAACTGCTGAGCATTTCGGAACATTCTTCCCCCAGCACGCCGGTCTCCAGCTCCACCTGATGATTAAAGCCTTCGGTCTGCAAAACATTCAGAACTGAGCCGGCACATCCTGCCTTTGGATTCATCGAACCGACAACAACTCTGGGGATCCTGGCCTGGACGATGGCCCCGGCGCACATAGGGCAGGGCTCCAATGTCACATACATGGTACAGTCTTCCAGACGCCAGTCACCGATCACCTTACTGGCTTTGTTCATAGCAATGATTTCTGCGTGGGCCAGGGTATTTTTTTTCAAATTCCGTTTATTATAGCCCCTCGCAATGATTTTATCCCCATAAACAATGACGCAGCCGATGGGCACTTCCTCAATAGCCGCCGCCTTCTTCGCCTGTTTCATGGCTTCTTTCATATATTTTTCATCCTGTGTCATGGGTTATTCTCCATTTAGCAAATATTTTCCTTCATAGGCCTTTGAGTGCAGTCGCCCGGAACGAATTCCCCAGGCAAGGCCAAGGCCGACACCGATTAAAACAGCCGACAGCAACTGGGAAACCCGTACTCCCGGAATGAGGTAAAGGCTGTCCGCACGAAGTCCTTCAATAACGCATCTTATCGCGCCATAACCCACCAGATAAAGCACCGTCATCCAACCATCCTTTTTCGCCCGTCGGGCAACCATCATCATAATGATGAACAGCACCAGATTTGATGCGCTTTCATAAAAGAATGTTGCCTGGTGCCACTCCTGCAGATCATCGATAAACACACCATATGGAAAAAACTGCAGGTCTGGATTCGTAATCAGATTTCCGAAAGCTTCCTGATTCACAAAATTACCCCACCGGCCAATAATCTGCCCCAGAAGAAGGCTTGGCATGGCAAAATCCATCAGCTTTAACAGAGGGAATTTCTGGACTTTACAAAAGCCAATTGCCGTGGCAATGCCGCCAATCACACCGCCGTAAATAGCCAGGCCCCCGCCGCGGGTGTTAAAAATCTGAATTAAATCCTGGCTGTAATATTCCCACTCAAAAATCACATAATAAATGCGGGCGCAAATAATAGCAATCGGCACCGCAAATAATACAAAATCAATGATTAAATCGGCCTTATATCCTGCTTTCTTGGCCCTCCAGGCAGCCACACAGGTCGCCAAAACCATGCCAAATGCAATAATGACACCATACCAGGCAATATTGAACCCTTCAATCCCGAACAGGTTGTGTATGATAAAACGATCCACTGTCTCAACCTCCGTCCTATAAAACTTACTTAGTGAGTATATTACTACACTTTTTTCAATAATTCAAATTTAATTTCATTGTACCCACTTTCGTTTTATGCTAGAATAAAAAAAAGAACGAATGATTTAAAATTTGAAGAGGGTATACGCATGGAAATCAAAGGACTTGCAAAAACAACTTTATTAGACTATCCCGGACACGTGGCCGCCACATTGTTTGTGGGCAATTGTCAGTTTAAATGTCCATTCTGCCACAATGGTTCTCTCGTTACAAAGGCATCTCAGCTTCCGAACATCCCTTTGGAAGAGGTCTACGCCTTTCTCGAAAAACGGAGAGGTGTTCTGGACGGCGTATGTATCACCGGCGGCGAACCGACTTTTCAGCCCGACTTAAGGGAATTACTTTATGATATAAAGAGTATGGGATATCTTGTCAAGCTGGACACCAACGGCTATGACCCGATTCAGCTTGACCATTTATTTAACGAAGGCCTTGTCGATTATGTTGCTATGGATATTAAGAACAGTCAGGAAAAATACGCCAAGACTGCCGGTCTGACAAATCTGGACCTGACCCGTATCAAGCTGTCCGTGGATTTAATCCGCGACAGCGGTCTGGATTATGAATTCCGGACAACGGTCGTCCGGGAACTTCATTCTATTGACGATATGTATGAAATTGCCCGCTGGCTGGAAGGCTCCATGGCCTACTATCTCCAGTCCTATGTGGCTTCTGAGGATGTCATCATGCCGATTTTCTCCAGTTATTCAAAGGATGAACTTCTGGCCATGCAGGCACTGATGAAAACATACATTCCTCAGGTTTTCCTTCGGGGTATCGATTGACCTTCAGGACTTGCCGTCAACGTTTTTTATCAGACATGGCATAACAAAAACAGGCTGCTGGAAACATGTTTCCAACAGCCTTATTTTGATGCTTCATTTCTATCTCCGATCTCCCATATAGAACAGAGCAATCGTTCCCGGTCCGGAATGGGCGCCGATGGTCGGGCTTACCGGATTGATCAAAAAGTTTTCAATGCCAAACCGTTCTTTTACAAGTTCAGCCACATATTCTGCTTCTTCCAGGGCATCGCCATGGCTGATAAATACAATATCATTTTTATCCCGATAACTTCCAATCGTCCGCTCCATGTTATCTACCAGGGCTATCAGGGATTTTTTCCGGCCACGCACTTTACCGATCGGAATCAATTTTCCCTCATCGCTTACATGAAGAATCGGCTTTACATGAATCAGGGTTCCTGCTACAGCCGTCAACTTAGAAACCCTTCCGCCCCGATACAGGTGATTTAAATCATCTACTGTAAACTGATGGCAGAAATGGAGTTTGTTTTCTTCAACCCATGCCGCCGTCTCATCAATCGTTTTCCCTTCTTTACGAAGCTGTACCGCTTTGTGAACCACCAGGCCCTGACCAAGAGAAGCGGATAATGTATCAATGACAATAACTTTGTTTCCGGTATATTGTTCATTTAATTCTCTGGCAACAACCGCCGCATTATTATAGCTGCTGCTCAACTCCGAAGAGAAAGCCAAATGAAGGATATCTTTACCTTCTTTTAAAT
>CATYEA010000084.1 GCA_958405355.1 uncultured Lachnospiraceae bacterium | reverse complement strand
GATTATAACGATATACCGGCGCCGGTTGTAAAGAAAAAAACAATTAAAAAAGATACATCGGAGCCGAAGCACGAGACGAAAGTGTCTGCAAAGAAAACATCCAAGCAAGAGCAGGTATTTCAGACATCTCAGTCTGTGGCAGCGACTGCTGCATCTTCATCCCGCGGAAAGATCGTACCGATGAAATCCAAGATTTCCAGAGGTGAGGTCTGTGTACTCAGACCGACGGTATTTGAAGATTCACGGGAAATCAGCGATGTTTTACTTTCCGGCAGAGCAGCAGTTGTAAATCTGGAAGGCATTGATCTGGATGTGGCCCAGAGAATTATCGATTTTATTTCCGGTTCCTGCTATGCTATGGCTGGAAATATTGAAAAAATTTCAAATTACATTTTTATCGTGACGCCGGAATCCATTGAAATTTCGGGAGATATCCATAATGCAATCTCTTCCGGAATCCGTATTCCGTCATTTAACACCGATAATTTTTAGAGGTGAATCCTTTGTCTATCTATGTTATAAGCATTCTGTACTGGTTTTTTCGGGTTGTTGAGATTGCATTGCTTGTTTATATTATTTTGTTGTATCTGCCCGTTGCGCCGAAGCTTAAGCTATTGATGGTAGATGTTATGAAACCATTGCTGAATCCTGTACGGAAGATGCTTAGCCGCTCTGTTTTTAATACGCGCGGTATTGATCTGTCACCAATCATTCTTTATCTGATCGTGACTTTTTGTCTGCAGTTATGTGTAGCGTTGAGGTAGAAGAATGACAAAAGAAGAGCAGATGTTATTAAAGCATTTTAATGATTTATCCGAGAGGGCTTATTATCAAAATCGTCCCTGTTTTTCAGATTTTCTGGATATGAATGAGCAAAGCCTGCTTCTTCAATATTTTCAGGGACCCATACGGCCAGTGCTCTATGGCGGTTATGAATTTGCAGAACGTAAAATTGCAGTTTTTTCAGAAATTCCGACGGAGTATCCGGTCTGCTGGCTCGAGATTGGGCCAGCCTATCCAAAATATGCCGAAGATCTTGGCCATCGGGACTTTCTTGGAAGTATTCTGGGGCTTGGACTGGAGAGAAACTGTATTGGAGATCTTTTGATAGAAAACGCCACAGCCAGAATCCTGTGTCTTGAGCGGGTAAAGGATTTTATTTTGCAGGAATTGACTCAGGTCCGCCATACAATCGTGCATGTTAAAGAGATTGACTTGCCGGAGACTCTTGCACGGCCGAAATTTGAGATCATTCATGGAACCGTCAGTTCCCTTCGACTGGATGCGGTGATCAGTCTGGCCTTTCATTTATCCCGTTCCCAGGCGTGCAGTCTGATTGAGAGCGGACAGGTTTATATTAACAGCCGTCTGAACACATCGAATGGGGCGGTACTAAAGGACGGAGATATGATTTCTGTTCGCCACAAAGGCAAATTTATTTTTGTAGATAGTAGAAATAAATCAAAGAAAAACAAGTGTATGGTTGAAATACACAAATATGTATAGGAGGAGTGTCTATGTTAACACCAATTGATGTACAGGCAAAAACTTTTAAATCAGGTATGGGATATTCAAAAGCAGATGTAGACAGTTTTTTGACAAATCTTTATGCAGATTATGAGACTTTGTACAGGGAGAATATGGAACTCAAAGACCGGGTCGGCCTTTTAAATGAAAGTCTGAGTCGTTATAAAGATATTGAAAAATCTTTGCAGAAAGCCCTTGTGCTCGCTGAAACAACCTCAGAAGAAACTATTGCTTCTGCAAAGACAAATGCGGCAGTGATCGAGCAGGAAGCCCGGGTAAAAGCCGAAGCAATTATTGCTGATGCTAAACAAGAACTGGAAAATATCCGCTCTATGACCGCTGAGCTTCTTCAGAGATATGAAGCTTATAAAGCTCAGTATAAAGCGCTGGCATCTTCCCAGTTGGATCTGTTGAAAAGCGATGCTTTTAATATCGAACTTGCAAAAGTAGAATCTCTCGTTGTAAATGAAGCTCCGGCCGCTGAACCGGTGTATCAGGAAGCTGCCGCTCAGGTTGCCGCGAATGCCGCAAAAGAAGCAGAAGATGATATGGATGAGACAGTATCGATGGAAGATGACACAATGATCAAAGATATTGCCAGCATTTTTGATAAATAAGATAAAAACAAATACACAAGAGTCTGCACGGACCAAAAAGTGTCTGTCAGACTCTTTCTGCGTTGCAGTTGTGAAAGAGGTGTTATATATTGAAAACCATAGAAATACATGCTCTCGGGGAGGGCGGCAGTAAAAGTGCTCAGGAAATCCGTAATAAGCTGTATGATATTTGTCTGGATGATTCTTATGGACATTTATCAGAAAAACTTAAGGAAATCGGTGTCAGCGGACGAAAGGTCTGCATTGTCACTGACAGTCAGGTAGCTCCGTTGTATTTAAAGGAAATTGCAAATCTTTGCTGTGGTATAGCCTCCAAAGTGACTCACTTTGTTTTTGATGCAGGTGAAGCCAGTAAAAATTTGTCTGTCATTGAGAAAATATATGAAAAACTCATCCTAGAAAAATTTGACAGAAAAGACTATATTATCGCGCTTGGCGGCGGAGTGACCGGAGATATGGCCGGATATGCGGCAGCAACTTATCTTCGGGGAATTGCATTTATTCAGCTTCCAACGACCTTATTGTCACAGGTAGACAGCAGTATCGGTGGAAAGACAGGTGTCGATTTTCAGCAATACAAAAATATGGTCGGCGCTTTTCATCAGCCATCGCTGGTTTATATGAATTTAAATACTTTAAAAACACTGGACGACCGTCAGCTTTGCGCCGGTATGGCAGAGGTTATCAAGCACGGTCTGATAAAGAACAGAGAGTACTATTGCTGGATTAAAGAACATGTTTCACAGATTCTGGACAGAGATTATGATGCGTTGGAACATATGATCTATGAGAGCTGCCTTGTCAAAGGTGATGTTGTGGAACGGGACCCAAAAGAACAGGGCGAGCGGGCTCTTTTAAATTTCGGTCACACCATTGGTCATTCTGTGGAAAAATTAAAGAATTTCGAATGGCTCCACGGCGAGTGTGTAGCCCTCGGCAGTGCGGCGGCCGCAGCCATTTCCGAACGCAAGGGACTTATATCCCATGATGATTATATAGATATCTGCGACACCTTCACAGCTTTTCATCTGCCTGTAAAGATGGATGGACTGAATCCGGAGGATATTCTATTGGCAACAAAATCGGATAAAAAAATGGACGGAGGCAAGGTGAAATTTATTTTACTCAGAACTCCGGGAGACGCTTTTATCGACAGAGAAGTGTCCGATGCAGAAATCCTTGAAGGAATAGGAGCTTGTTTATGAAATATTTAAAAGCTGTCATCAGCGCCCTCATATTGATTGGCCTGGATCAGTGGACGAAATATATGGTGCTTCTCCATATAAAGCCGGTTCAAAGCATTCCGCTCATACCGGGAGTTTTATCATTGACCTATCATGAAAATCGGGGGGCTGTCTGGGGAATCATGCAGGGCCAGATTCCGATTCTTATTGTATCAACAATCATTATTCTGGCTGTTGTTTTTTGGGTGTATTCCCGGATACCGGAAACAAAGAAATATCTGTGGCTCCGGATTATTGCCGTCATGGTTACAGCCGGTGCTATCGGTAATTTTATTGACCGGATTTTCCGGCATTATGTCGTAGACTTTATCTACTTTGAACTGATTGATTTTCCAATCTTCAATGTGGCTGACAGCTATGTGGTCATTGCTGCATTTTTATTGATACTGGTATCCATTTTTGTCTATAAAGAGGATAGTGACTTTGATTTTCTCCGTCTGAAAAAGGGGGAATCCCATGGAAAATAGCTGGACGGTAGAAAAGAAAAATGACAATACCCGGATTGACAAATTCATCAGTGACCGGATGGAGGATATATCTCGTTCTTATATTCAGAAGCTGATTAAGGACGACCTTGTCACGGTCGATTTAAAGCCCGTTAAGGCCAATTATAAGGTAAAAGAAGGGGAGAGGGTGGAAGTGGCCCTTCCTGAGCCCGTGAGCCTTGATATCGAGCCTCAAAACATTCCGCTGGATATTGTCTATGAAGATGAAGACGTGCTTCTGGTCAATAAACCCAAGAATATGGTCGTTCATCCAAGCGCGGGTCATCTGGATGGAACATTGGTAAATGCCTTGTTATATCATTGCAAGGACTCCTTATCATCCATTAACGGTGTTATGCGTCCGGGTATCGTTCACCGGATCGATAAAGATACAACAGGACTCTTAATTGTATGCAAAAATGATAAAGCCCATAATTGCATTGCAGAACAATTAAAGGTTCACAGCATTACGCGCCGTTACCAGGCTATTGTATGGAATAATCTGACAGAGGATGAAGGCAAGGTCGATGCGCCCATTGGCCGTCATCCGATTGACCGGAAAAAGATGGCCATCAACTATAAAAACGGAAAACCTGCAGTGACTCATTATAAAGTCCTTGAGCGTTTCGGAAAATACACTTATATAGAATGTAAACTTGAAACGGGACGCACCCATCAAATCCGTGTACACATGACATCCATCGGTCATCCGTTGATTGGCGATCCGGTTTATGGTCCGGACAGACAACCTTTTAAGACCCAGGGCCAGGTACTTCATGCCAAAGTTTTTGGCTTTATACATCCGACCACTGGGAAATACATGGAATTTGAAGTCCCGTTACCAGAATATTTTCAGGATATTCTTGAAAAATTGAGGAATACAAAAACGGTGCGCTGAAAGCAAAATCAGATGATATAAAAGACTGTTCGTATAAAAGAGCAGTCTTTTCTTCCTATATATATAAATCTATTCGCTAAACACAGCTTTTCCGAAAAGATATTGCAAAAAAAGCCAGAATATGTTATTCTATGAACAATCTGGCCATGGCCGCATATATGACAGGCCAAGCCCATCTTTTAGAAAGGTTTTTATGAATTATGAAATTACAACAGCTTTTAAGTTTTACCCGCAAGGCGGTGGACACCTATCAGATGATTCAGCCCGGCGATAAGATTGCCATCGGTATTTCCGGCGGTAAAGACAGCCTGACTTTATTATATGCACTCCACGGATTAAAACGCTTTTATCCGAATCCTTTTGAAATTGAAGCTATTACGGTAGATTTGGGGTTTGAAGGCTTTGAAACGGCCAAAATCGCCGAATTGTGTGCATCATTGGATGTGCCATATACCGTCGTTAAAACAGATATTGGAAAAATTATTTTTGATGAACGAAAAGAAAAAAATCCATGTTCCCTCTGTGCAAAAATGCGCAAAGGCTCTTTAAATGACGTTGCAAAGGCCCATGGCTGCAACAAGATCGCCTACGGTCATCACCGGGACGACCTTGTCGAAACGATGCTGATGTCATTAATGTATGAAGGCCGTTTTTATTGTTATTCGCCGGTGACTTATCTGGACCGTATGGATCTGACGGTTATCCGTCCCCTGCTGTTTGTTTATGAGGCGGATGTTATTGGCTTTAAAAACAAATATGATCTGCCAGTAAGCAAAAATCCGTGTCCGGCTGACGGAAACACCAAACGGGAATATGTAAAAGATCTGTTACGACAGCTAAATCTGGAAAATCCTGGTGTCATGGACAAAATGTTTGGGGCTATTATTAACGGAAATATTTCTTCCTGGCCTAAAATCGATGAATCTCTGACCAAAAATGTATGATTAGGAGGGATCTGGATGAAGGAATATACTTATCAGGAACAAAATAATATAGAAAATCAAAAGAAGCTTCGGGAAGTCCTTTCCGAATTGCCATCGTTCACTCTCTCCTTTTTCCGGGGAATTGAACCTCGTACATCTTCCCGGACCCGATTAGGTTACGGTTATGATCTTCGGATATTTTTTGAATTTTTACAGCAATATAATCCGGCCATCGGTAAAATGAAGCTTCGGGATATACCTATGGATATTTTGGACCAGATTAAAGCGCTGGATATCGAAGAATACCTGGAATATCTGAAGCTTTATGAAAAAGACGGAAAGACTTATACGAATACAGAACGGGGAATCGCCAGAAAATTGGCTTCTCTCAAGACATTTTATAATTACTATTTCAAAAAAGAGCTCATCGTTACCAATCCGGCGGCCCTTGTATCAGCGCCAAAGCTTCACGATAAGACCATCATCCGTCTGGATATTGACGAGGTGGCCAGACTTCTTGATAATGTGGAATCCGGCGAACAATTAACTGGAAAACAATTGGCTTATCATGAAAAAACAAAGGTTCGGGACCTGGCGCTGCTCACATTGTTTTTAGGCACAGGAATCCGTGTATCCGAATGTGTTGGTTTAAACATTGATGATATTGATTTAAAAAATAATGGCATTAAAATCATCCGAAAAGGCGGAAATGAGGTTATCGTCTATTTTGGTGATGAAGTATTGGAGGCCCTGCTCCCCTATCTGGAAGAACGAAAACAGATTGAGGCCCTGCCCGGACATACAAATGCCCTGTTTCTTTCGATGCAAAGGAAGCGTATGTCTGTTCGTTCTGTGGAAAACCTGGTCAAAAAATATGCAAAAACTGTGACCACCATGAAAAATATCACGCCTCATAAGTTAAGAAGTACCTATGGTACAAATCTTTACAATGAAACCGGGGATATTTATCTGGTGGCGGATGTTCTCGGCCATAAAGACGTAAATACAACGAAAAAGCATTATGCTTCGCTGGAAGACAGTCGGCGACGAATGGCTGCCAGGGCCGTCACACTGAGAGAAAAACAATGACCTTTTATGCAGAACAAAACCGTAGACCAGGTCATTGTTCCTTTAAATTCTTCTGAGCTGGTCCGGCAAGCAAGCGTCCTTCCGAATCAAAACGTGAACCGTGACATGGACATTCATAGGTTTCCTCCTCCGGATTCCATGTCAGAGGACATCCCATATGGGGACATATATCATGAACATGAGATATGTCCCCTGGTTTGTTCACCCATCGGTTTGGAAGAAGATATTTACTAAAATCCATTAGTATATGAAGGCTGTTTTTTAAATAACCGCTCATAGCCGACGGACTTACTTCTCTTCTTGGATAAAAGATATCCCGCTGTATCTCGGCTTGTCCGCAGATTAAATCGGTCAAAATCTTTGCGCTGACCATAGAACTTGTCATTCCCCATTTACCAAAGCCGGTGGCAACATACCAATTCGGTGTTTTCTTTGAGAAACGGCCAATATAAGGAATATGGTCCGCTGTCATACAATCCTGTGCCGACCAATGGGCCGTTGTATAACAATCCGGCCAGAACGTACCGGCGATTTTTGTATGCAGTTTATAAGGGCTGTCAGATAGTCTGGCGCCAGTCCGATGATTTCCTCCGCTGATCAGGAGATTTTCGCCGTCACTCCGAAAAGAAAGTCCATCTTTATCAATCCCATAATAATAGTTTTCAAATATCGGAGCGTTTTTGAGTGCAAGAACATAGCTCCTCTCCTGATACATTTTCATAAAATAATAGCCAGGAATATTTATAAACGGAAAATGGCAGGCAAACACGATATGCTTTGCCCACACCCGGCCAGTTTCAGTTTCCGCTTTGCGCCCCGTCACCTTAAGTACTTTTGAATTTTCATAAATATTTAAAGTTTCGGAAAGGACTTTAATAAATTTCAAAGGATGAAATGCCGCCTGATTCGGAAACTTTAAAGCCATGAGTATGTCCATAGGCAGCTCTGTTTTTTGGGTTAGTTCAGCGGCGATACCACCCATCCGGGCCGCTTCCGCTTCATTTTCCAATAATTCTGTGGATTTTGTTGTATAAAGATAAGAAGCACATCGATGAAAATCGCATGGAATGTGCTCCTCCTGAATAATTTTTTCATAAGTGGCAATAGCTTCTTCGTTGGCATTGGCATACTGCCACACTCCGGCTCTTCCGAAATTCCGGTATAAGCTGCTGTAAATCATGCCATGCTGGGATGTGATTTTT
>CATYEA010000083.1 GCA_958405355.1 uncultured Lachnospiraceae bacterium | reverse complement strand
TTTCCTCATAGCGCAGACTGTCAAACCTGTAAAAAAGAATTTGCTCTGGCGAAATACCCCTCGCCTTCAATTCATCTTGAAGCATGAGCAAAATAGTTGATTTACCGCACCGACGTACTCCCGTCAATATTTTTACAAACGGCGTATCAATAAAAGGAATAATTTTAGCCATATATAATTCTCTATAAATCATATGACATCCCTCCTTTTATTATTATATCCCGAATTTTTAATATATTCAACAGATTTATCGGTGTATAATCCTATAAACTTTCTATGTCTTCCACGTCAATAACTCTATATCCGGCCTGAACCAGAGCCTCTGCCAGGATTCCCCGGCCTTCAATCAGCTTTTTAGAAAAAGTACCGTCATAAATCTGCTTGACACCGCAGGTCGGACTTCGGGATTGAAGCACCGCAAACTCGATATCTTCCCCCTGAATCTGTTCCATGACATTACTAACGCCTTGTCGATATGCAGCATCCACGTTTTTCCCATGAATGTCTGTAACCACACCTTCCACGATTTCCACGGACGGACGTGGAACAGGCATACCCGCGGCTACCTCCGGGCAGACCTCAATCACTTCTTTTCCTTTTAGAAACTCCTGCAGCTTAGCGCTGTAATTGTTGCCGCCATTATATTTACAATTTCTGCCCATCAAACAGGCACTTACCACGACTTTCATTATCCCGCTCCCAAACACTGAACATCTTCTTATTCTTCTGCCAGATACGCATTGATTGAAGTCACCATTTGATCCACATTAAGTCCATGAACCGTACAAGCTACCTCCAGGGATTCGCTTGTCGCCGAGGCACAAGTCACACAGTGCAGACCTGCCTGCATCAAAAAATCACCCATACCTTTATCCATAGCGAGAATCTGCCCCATCTTTGTGTCTTTGGTCACCTGAACATTTTTATCGTCCTTTGCAGTCTCTGGTGCTTCGCCGGCCTCCTTGGCATACATATTATCCCGCATTACCGTACCCACACAATAAGCTACCATAGGTACAACAATAACAAGAATTCCGATAATTAATGTCTGCATATTTCATCCGCCTTTCTTATCTTTCCTGCAGCAATACTTTCGTATCGCAAAGCTTATGGAATATCATAACATATAATATCGGAATTCTCCAGAAAATATCAAATTTTTACTGTTTTTTCACTACCGGAATCCACACTTCAAACTTTGCGTTCTGAGGATCCGGGCTGATATACAGTTCAATATCCGGTCCATTGTCATATTCGTAACCGGAAGTTGGCAGCCATTCAGTGACAATCCTCTGTTCCAGTTCCTGAATAGCCTGCGGGCAAACGCCTTCTCCTGGAAAAACGGCCCATGTAAATGACGGAATCGTGTATTCCTCTAAAGTGTCATCTACAGTCATTGAACTTGCAACGGCAATAAAGTATTTCCATTCCTCATCCGAGTTGCAGGCGCTTACACCCAAGACACCCTTGATCGGCGTATCCATCATACCTGCCAGTTTCGGAATGGTTCCGTCCATAGCCACATCCTGCCACATTTTCGGAACAATGGCAAAATTCTTTTCAATTTCCTTGTACAACGGCCGAGATACGCCGACAATCCGAAATGCGTCCTTCTTCTCAATTCGATAATTCATTTCTTCGACTCCCTTCACAGTGATCTTAAATCTCATCGGAGTGAAGGATTTCACAGAAACTCCTTCACTTCGCACAAGGGATGGTGCAATTCCATGAATTGTTTGAAAGGCCCGATTAAAAGCCGTCGGTGAACTATATCCGTATTTCAGAGCCACATCAATAATTTTCGCATCGCCGCCCTGCAAATCTACTGCGGCTAAAGACATTTTCCGCCGCCGGATATACTCGGACAGAGAAACATTTGCCATGTACGCAAACATCCTCTGAAAATGATAGGTCGAACAGCCGGCTACTTTTGCAAGTTCCTCATAATCAATCTCATCCGTCAAATGTTCCTCAATGTAATTCATCGCTTCATTTAATCTCTCAATCCATTCCATGAATTTGTCCTCCTTGTGATTCTCATTATAGGTAAAACTTCTTATTTTTTCCTCTCTTTTCATGCACAAATCTGAGAGATTTGAAGAATCGTTTTATCACTGTTTACAGTTCTTTAATCAATATCTGCAGAAGCATAATATGGTACTCCTCATCCTTAATAATTCTTGCCAGCACAGCATTGATATAAGGGTCATTTATCATCTTCATGTGTATCTGATATTGATTAATCGTAGCTTTTTCCGCCTCAATATCTGCCATCAACATTCGTTCCGTATCTTCCGGAATGGACAAATATTCCGGTGTCCACACCCGATGTCTTCCGTCCTGATGTTTTGCCACAAAATCAATGGAACCGCCCAGCAGAAAAATCAGTTCAGCCAGCTTTTGAAGATGTATCATTTCCGCTATGGCAATGCCAAGAATCGTCCTTGCCACCGGACATTTTTCACAGGATAGACGATTTTCATTATTAATATACTGGGTAATGGCTGTCATTTCGGATACCGCACCGCAATAATCAATACTGAGCAGATTGGCATAGGCCCGATTTTGCTCCTTTACCTGAATCGGCGGATAAGGCAAATCCACCATAATCGGCTTCACGCCCATAAAATTGCAGGAATTCTTTAAAGGCTTCGATTTTTCTTCCATTATAAAATTCGCTCCTCAATATAATTCTATATCTAATATATGAGGAATTTATAATAATGTACCTAATCACGCCTTACCTTTAATGGATTTTAATTCATCCATCAGCTTTTTATATCTTATATCATCTTTTATAAAATCAAGTTCCTCGTCCTCATCAAAACATTTCTGAAGCATCAGTCCCACATTTTCAGAACTGTTTGGCGAAAAAGTCAGGTGGGCATACAATTCAGATTCTCTCAGAGAGTAGTTGTTCTTTATATTCCCGACCAATTTCGTCAAGAAATCAAAAATAACCTCTTTATTCTTCGTCTCAATGGCTTCCCGGACACCGGAGGTATCCGCATATTCTCCGACTTCCATAAGTTTCATCAGCTGACGAAGCTTTTCTTCCATGCGCTTTGCCTTTGCCTCATTTTCCTCTTCCATTGCCATGGACTGGATGCCATTAAGTCCCATGCTGATATCTATGTATCCAAAATAGGCCAATTCCTCAAAACATTTATAGGCCTCTTCTTTCTTTCCCTGTGCCCGGAAAAGCATGGCCTCCATCTGCTTTGGATTAATATCTCTTTTAGGGAACTTATCCACACATTTCTGTGCTGTTTCATAATCCTTCCTTTGCATCGAAAAGTAGAACAATGAATAGGCCGCTGTCTGGGCCTCTGTGTCGTTCTGACTATCCAAAAACCGATGATACCATCCGCTGATTTTTTCGTCATATTGTTCCGGTTCTGCCACTTTAACAATATATCTATAGCTATCCAACACCTGCGCCATCATCACAACAAACTTGCCGCAATTCGGATATTCCCGCATTTTACTTTCTGCCAAAGCAAACCCGACGTCATACCCGACAGACTTTATTTTTGTAACCACGGTTTCAATCCATTGATTAATTTCTTTATTTGTCAAATCTTCCTTATATGAGAGCAGAGTATCCGTTGTAATCCCGAGTAGCCTGGCAATGGGCGCCAGCAAAGCAATATCCGGGTAAGAGTTGCCATTTTCCCACTTACTCACAGCAGGCACCGTCACTCCCAGACAATTTGCCATTTCTTCCTGAGTTAAATGCTTCTCTTTTCTGTATTTTCGTATGACTTCACCTATTTCCATCCGTGAATCCTCCAATCGTATTTTTACGCATTGGCCTCTGCTGCTTTCATCATACCAAATCCCCGGTCTGTCCACAATTGAGCGGTGATTAACTATTTTTCAATTTTATTAACTGTTATTCACAAAAGCTCCAGCATCTGCTGCGGATTATCCACCGCCTTAACCTTTCCGAAGGCTTTAACAATGACGCCTTCTTCATCAATTAAATAGGTTGTCCGCACTACGCCCATCATTTTTTTGCCGTACATATTTTTCTCTTTCCACACATCATAGGCCTGAATCGCTGTCAATTCCGCATCCGACAGCAGAGTAAACGGCAGATTGTATTTTGCTTCAAATTTCTTATGGGACGCTACACTGTCTTTACTGATACCGATGACAACCGCGCCCTTTTCTTCAAAATGCGGGTACAATTCTCCAAAACCGCAGGCCTGCTTTGTGCATCCGGCCGTATTATCCTTTGGATAAAAATATAACACCACCTTTTTCCCTTTATATTCTTCCAATGTATGCATCTGTCCATTCTGATCCGGCAATTCAAATGCCGGCGCCTTTGTTCCAATCTCTAACATATTTAATTCTCCTTCAATAATTTATTCAACACCATATTTTCCGCAAATATCCTGCAGGCAGCACCTATCGCAATGGGGCTTCGTCCGGGCCGTACACACGTCCCGCCCATGGAATACAAGACGATGGCAGAAATCACTGCCCTCTTCCGGCGGAACCAGTTTCCACAGGGCCATTTCCACCTTTTTCGGTTCTTTGATACCATCTACCAGACCGATTCGGTTGACCAGCCGTATACAATGGGTATCCGTAACAATCGCCGGCTCTCCGAAAACATCGCCCATAATCAGATTGGCGCTTTTCCGACCAACACCCGGCAATTTCAAGATGGCATCAAAATCCTTCGGAATCTTGCCGCCATAAGTATCTCTCAGCATTTTCATACAGGCGCTTATGTCTCTCGCCTTACTTTTACCAAGCCCGCACGGACGAACAATCCGTTCAATATCCTCTACATCTGCCTCGGCCAATGCATCGATATCCGGGTATTTCGCATATAAATCTTCTACCACCACATTGACCCTGGCATCCGTACATTGGGCCGCCAGCCGGACACTCACCAAAAGCTTCCATGCCTGGTCATAATCCAGCGTACAGCCCGCGTCCGGATATTCCTTCCTGAGCCGCTCAATGACCTCTAAGGTCAATTCCTCTTTTGTCATAATTTTTATTACCTCTCTAAAGTTTTAATATTAATATATCTGTCTAAACATTCATCCACATAACCGCCAATTAAACGTATCATTATTTCTGGCACGATATAATGCACTGTCATAATCTTTTTCTAATTTATTTTTACCGATTACCAAATATACTCAATTTACTTAATTATAACACAATTCCTCAAATAAATATATAAGCTAGAATAAAGAGCAAGTGTGTCATTCCCCTTTTGCTGATTATATCAAAAAAAGAACGGCGCTCCATATCCTGTTTGATATTTCACCGCCGCCCTTATTATAGGCCCTTATAGATTTTTATTTTTCTTCCACAGAAATCCAGATTTCACAATAAAAGTCACTCCTGCTAACGTCAGCGCTCGGATAGACTTCAACACACAAACCGCCCGCCGGCTGATATTTGCTGGCCGGGAAAAATTCGGTGTAAATCTTTTTCCAGAGATCTGTAAAAGCTTCCGGCATCTTTCCTGTACACGGGAAGATTGCCCATGTATTCGCCGGGATTTCTTCGATTGTCAAACCTTCCGCCACCGGTCCGCCCGTATAAGCCGCCGCAATGGCATAATCAAAGTCTCCTCCTTTACAATCGGCAAAAGTAATCCCTACAATCGCTCCTCCAAAGACATTGACTGGATTTACATAGCCAGCCAGTGTCTGAATCGTTCCGTCTTTAATACAGGCCTCCCACGTACTGTGAATATTTTTAGAAGCAATTTCACCGCCGCCCTCATAACGCGCCCGCTTTGCAATCACCTGAAAAGCTTCCCGCTTCTCAATCCGATAATCCATTGCTGTTCCTCCTTCTAATATGAGTTTTACGGAAATTCTGGAAAAGGATTTCAGATTGACATTTCCATTCTTTGCCTGCGCAGGCGTAATCCCATGAAACTTTGTAAATGCTCTGCTGAAACTCTCCGGGCTGTTATATCCATATTTCAGCGCAACATCGATGACCTTCGCGTTTTCCGTGGATAGCTCCACACCGGCCAACGTCAGCCTGCGGTTGCGGATATATTCTCCGACGGAATAACCGCTGATAATATGAAACACCCGCTGAAAATGAAAACTGGATGAATAAGCCTGTCTGGCAATCTCTTCATAATTAACCTCATCTTCCAAATGTTCCTCCATATAATCAATTGCCCGCTGGAGTCCCTTTACCCACTCCATACTTTTCCCTCCTTCCGTAACCTCAGTATATCGAAATCAGAACCTGTTTTCCTGACTTTTTGTGCTATCGCCTGTCGCTCTGCTATTCCCTGAGCAGCCCATAGATACAGTAATCATGTATTTTTTCCCATTTACATACGCCCTTTCGCATAATACCTTCCAAAGAAAATCCGGCTTTTTTAAGCACCTTCCTGGAACCGGCATTGTAAGCAAAAGGCTCCGCGTAGATCCGCACAATATCAAATTTCTCAAAAGCCTCCCGGCAAATTTGTTTCACCGCTTCCGTCATGATTCCCTGTCCCCAGTATTCTTCCGCCAGCCAATAACCCAGTTCACCGCTTTTCTCATAAACATCCGAACCGCAGAAAATACCGATACTTCCTACAGCATGGTCATCCACAATAATGGCCCTGCAAATCTGGCGTTCTTCATCATTTTCTACACAGGAACTGACATAAGCCTTTGCATCTTCCAATGTATAAGGATATGGAAAAACATTCCTCAAATTTGCTGCGATATGCTCATTATTTGCATAATGGGCCACATCCTGCACATCCTCCAACCGCCATTTTCTTAATTCAAATTTCTTCATTTTTTATCACCAAGTCCTTACGAATCTTTTCAATAATATTATCAACAGTTTTCTCTTCCATCGGTATAACCCTGCTCCACATTCGGACGCCCTGATACACGTATAAAATCATATCTGTCATCGTTTCAGCATCCACTGAAGTAAATTCTCCGCGCCGGATACCATATTCAATCAACGACTGCCATTTCTGCTCTGCTTCCCGGTTCATCCGCATCATAAAATCATTTTCACATGTACAGGAATATTCATAAATGGCGTAACTTAATGAATGCTCTTTATCCAGCATTTCCTGACGCATCCGTTCCAGTAAATTATCCAGAAGTTCTACTGAGGAAACACCTTCCCGAATTCCTTCCCGGACAAAGTCATTTACTTCCCCTGTAACACCGTCTAAGATTGCTTCAAAAATTTCCTGCGTACTCCCATAATGCCGGTAAAGGCCGCCCCTGCTGAGACCACAGGCCTCGCATATATCCTTCATGGTTACTTTTGAAAATCCTTTATCTGCGAATATACGATAAGCCTTGCTTTTTATAAATTCTTTTGTCTGTACACCTTTACTGCCCATCGACTCTCCGTTGACTCCTTTCGTGGATTGCACTACTTGTGTTGTTTTTGCGACACAAATGTCGTTTTTATATATCTATTATGCGACATATGTGTCGCTTTGTCAAGTAAAGAATATTATTCAGGAAATCATCAAAGACTAATAACAAAAATTTTAAGGAGGTTTTTTATGACAAATAAAGATACGCTCTGCCTATTGAAAGAATGTGACTCCGGTACGAAAATGGCTGTATCCTCCATTGATGAAATACTGGAGAAAACCAAAGATTCCAAATTAAAACAATTATTATCCGAAACAAAAGACCACCACGAAAAACTGGGCAATGAAATTCATTCCCTGCTTATTAAATCAGGAAGTAAAGACCAGGAACCGACGCCCATGGCTAAAGGCATGTCCTGGCTGAAAACCAATATGAAGATGGGCATGGACAAAAGTGACGCCACCGTTGCCGATTTGATGACCGACGGATGCGATATGGGTATTAAATATCTCTACAAATATTTAAACCAATATACTTCCGCCGATGACACATCAAAGGATATATGCAAACGGCTCATATCTATTGAAGAAACACTGCGTCAGGACCTGCGCTGCTACCTGTAGGCATTTCTCCAAACGCTTTAAAAG
>CATYEA010000082.1 GCA_958405355.1 uncultured Lachnospiraceae bacterium | reverse complement strand
CTTGAATCCGGTGAAAAAAATTGGTTGGCAGGTGGCTGAGAGCCTGAAAATTCACACATCCATGCCGGACGAGGAGATTCACGGCCGTGTCGTGGAAATTCTTGCGAATGTAGGACTGCCGAAACCGGAGGAATTATGTCAGAAGTATCCGCATCAGCTTTCCGGCGGTATGCGTCAGCGAGTGATGATTGCCATGGCGATGATCTGCTGGCCGAAATTATTGATTGCCGATGAACCGACGACGGCTCTGGACGTGACGGTTCAGGCTCAGATTCTCCAGCTGCTCCGCAAGATTCATATGGAGGCGAATACGTCCATTTTATTTATTTCCCATGACTTGAATGTGGTTAAGGAAATCTGCCAGAAAGTCATTGTTATGTATCAGGGAAAGATCGTGGAGACAGGCTACACGGAAGAAGTCCTGTATCATCCGAAACACGATTATACGAAACATTTGATCGCGGCCATTCCGCGGAATATGGAAGATATACGGGAAGATGACCTGGTCATGCAGGCCAAAGATCTGAATGTTTATTACTCCGTGAAGGAACGGGGCATATTTGGTAAAAAAGAAAATAAACATGTGCTTCAAAATGTGGATTTTTATATCCGCCGGGGAGAGATTCTTGGTTTGGTAGGCGAAAGCGGCTGCGGAAAGTCCACGCTGGCAAAATGTATTGTTGGTTTGAATAAAAATTATACGGGAACGCTGGATATCCGCGAGGAGCATCCTCAGCTTGTGTTCCAGGATCCATACAGTTCCTTAAATCCAATGAAGAAAATCGGCTGGATTCTTGAGGAACCTTTAAAGGTTCATGGAATAAAGGATAAGGTAAAGCGAAAAGAACTGGTCAGTCAGATGCTTACCCAGGTTGGTCTGGACCCATCCTATGCCGACCGGTATCCAAATGAATTGTCCGGTGGCCAGCGGCAGAGAATCAGTATCGGCGGTGCCCTCATTTTAAATTCGAAATTTATCGTGGCCGATGAGCCGGTATCGGCGCTGGACGTCACCGTTCAGTCACAGGTACTCAATCTCCTTTTGGATTTGCACCGGACCCACCAATTGACCTATTTATTCATTTCTCATGATTTGAATATTGTACGTCATTTCTGCAACCGGGTCATTGTTATGTACCTCGGAGAGATTGTGGAAGAAGCGGAAGTCGAGGAAATCTATGAAGATCCGAAACATCCGTATACACAGCTTTTGTTCCACTCCATATTGACCGATGAACGGAAGCTTCAGAAGATTACCGATGTGGAACAGAGCCGGGAAGATGCGGCGGCGGAAGGCTGTCCGTTTTACCATCGCTGTATGAGCCGGAGCGATATGTGCCGGGAAAAGCGGCCGGAGCGGATTAACCTCAATCCGGAGGGCAGTGTGCCTCATTGGGTCAAATGTTTTAAATATCAATCCTAGTTTTAAATAACCGCTGTAGAGTGAAAATACTTTCATTACACAGCGGTTGTTTTATCATTCAGATAACCATACCGATGAATTGAAAAAAACATGTTTTCATGATATGCTGTTAAAAAGAAAGATTTCAGACATTGCTGATTTATAGATTCCTGTAGATATCCTATAATGAATGGAGTGATTAAATGAAAGATTATGCAATTCTTACAAATGATGGAAAATACACGATATTCGAGTTTAATGGTGAAAAAATCCGTTTTGTCACATCCGATAAACTCGAAAAGTATACTAAAATTATTGAGTGGGATAGAGGGTATCTTGTTGTTATGGCAAAATATAAGGAACTTCCAGAGGTAGAAGAATATATAGATTTAATTCCAATATTGGAAATGCTTTATTATGATGTAGATGATTTCCTGCAACCGATCAAGGAGGTTAAAATAGATGATGCAGCTTAATGTAAAGAATATTGCAGACAAGGCAGATATGATTATAAATGGATATGCTTTTACAAAGGAAGGGGAGTATGTCCGGATCCTTAATCTCAATTGTTTGAATCATGCAGCAGTTATTTATAAAGATAGAGTAGTGGAGACGAATATGGACGATATTGAAACTCAGATAGTTTTGGATTATTATCATGGGAATAAAGAATTTATGGAGGATGCAGATGCCTAAATATTATGAATTCAAGGTTTGTGGATACTATTTATATTACACAGCAAGTTGTGTAATAGAGGCAATGCATGTTCATGCTAGTGATAGAAAGCTGACAGAAGCAGGTTCGGCAAAGTTTTTTGTGATGGGCAATGGTGATACAACGGTAGAAAAACAGGGACAATTGAATGACAGAGAGGTCAGAGAGATTAGGAAGTTCATTAAAAAGAATTATAAAGAAATGTTTTTTAAATGGCAGCAATTGGCCAATACTGGTTTCTATGGTGAGTGATTGCAAAGAAAACTGGATTTTGTCTGATAAGTAATCCGAAGGAATAATTTTAAGCAGGTATGCACATAATCATGGACATACCCTGCTTTTTAAAAATACAGGGAAATGGAAGTACTATGAAAAGAAATATTAAATTACTTATGGAATATGACGGCGGACGCTATGATGGATGGCAGCGTCTCGGAAAGAAGAGCGGCGGCACAACGATTCAGGGAAAGATTGAAGAAGTGCTTTCAAAAATGACAGGGGAAGCTGTGGAGCTGATTGGTTCGGGACGGACAGACGCAGGAGTTCATGCCCGTGGTCAGGTGGCAAATTTTCATACGGACAGTGATATGAAGTGCTGGGAAATGAAATATTATCTGAACCGGTATCTGCCTCAGGACATTGGGGTCCTTTATGTTTCGGATGTGCCGGAGCGGTTTCACAGCCGGCTGAACGCTAAATCGAAGCGATATATTTACCGGGTGGCCACGGGGGATGTGCCGTCGGTTTTTGACCGGCGGTATACGTGGTACTGTTTTGACCGGCTGGATATGGGGCTTATGAAGGAAGGAGCGGCGCTCATGCTGGGAGAGCATGACTTTAAGGGTTTTTCTTCGGTGAAAAAGACGAATAAATCCACAGTCCGCACGGTCAGCCGGATTGATATGGATGTGAAGGACCGGGAGATTGACCTGATATTTGAGGGCAATGGTTTTCTTTATCATATGGTTCGTATTATGGCAGGCACGTTGATTGAGATCGGAACCGGGGACAGAGAGCCGGAAACAGTCAAAGAAGTTTTCCGGACGAAAGACCGGGAGAAGGCCGGAATAACGCTGCCGCCGCAGGGACTGTTTCTGGATGAAGTATTCTATGAGTGAGAAAATCCAATAGGAGGCTGGAGAAATGGTTAAAATTGAGGGGAAATCCGTTTTTGGCGGAGTTGCCATCGGACCCATTGGAATTTTAAAGAAAAAGGATAAAAAAGTCATCCGGAGTCATGTGGAACAGACAGAAGAGGAAATAAAGCGCTATGAGAACGCTTCAAAGGAAGCGGAAAATCAGCTTCAGAAGCTTTATGATAAGGCGTTGGATGAGGTTGGAGAGGCCAATGCGGATATTTTTCATGTCCATCAGCTTATGCTTTCCGATATGGATTATGTGGAGTCCATTACGAATATGATCCGGATGCAGAATGTCAATGCGGAATATGCCATTGCCATGACCAGCGATAATTTTTCCACTCTTTTTGAAATGATGGATGATGATTATATGCGGGCCAGAGCAGCGGATGTTAAGGATGTTTCCAATCGGCTGATACAGATTTTAAATGGCCAGGGGGATGATCCGCTCCAGGGGGATGATCCGGTCATTCTTGCGGCGGACGATCTGGCGCCGAGTGAAACGGTCCAGTTAGATAAATCCAAGATTCTGGCCTTTGTGACCCGTTATGGATCGGCAAATTCACATACGGCCATTTTGGCCCGGACCATGAATATTCCGGCCATTGTCGGTGCCGATTTTCCAGAGGATTGTGAAGGAAAAACGGCGGTGGTGGACGGCGCCGGGGGCTGTCTTTATATTGAGCCGGAACCGGAGCTGCTTCATCAAATGGAGGAAAAGCAGCAAGCCGAGCAGGAAAAGCGTAAGCTGCTCCAGAAATTAAAGGGCAAGGAAGATATCACGTTGGGAGGCAAGGAGATCAATCTTTACGCCAATGTGGGAAATATTTCGGATGTGATGACCGCATTGGAAAACGACGCCTCCGGAATCGGGCTGTTCCGAAGTGAGTTTTTATATTTGGAAAAGGATCATTATCCGACGGAAGAAGAACAGTTTCATGTGTATAAAACCGTGGCGGAGACCATGGCAGGGAAAAAGGTGATCATCCGGACCCTGGATATCGGCGCAGATAAACAGATTGACTATTTCGACATGGAGCCGGAAGAAAATCCGGCCATGGGTTATCGGGCTATCCGTATCTGCCTGGACAGGGAAGATGTGTTTAAAACCCAGCTCCGTGCAATTTATCGGGCCAGCGCCTATGGAAATATCGGGATCATGTATCCGATGATCATTTCTGTCGATGAGGTCAAAAGAATTAAAGAAATTTCTTCCAGCGTCCGCAGAGAGCTTTCTGAAACGGGAATATCCTTTGGTGATGTGGAAGAAGGCATTATGATTGAAACGCCGGCGGCGGCCATAATCAGCGATTTACTCGCCAGAGAGGTGGATTTTTTCAGTATCGGTACCAATGATCTGTCCCAATACACTCTGGCAATTGATCGGCAGAATCCAAAGCTGGATCCGTTTTTTGATCCTCATCATCCGGCGGTTTTGCGGCTTCTTCAAATTGTTGCTGATAATGCCCACAAAGCGGGCATCTGGGTTGGTATCTGCGGTGAACTCGGCGCCGACCTGACTTTGACGGAAGACTTTGTCCGCATGGGGATGGATGAACTTTCGGTGTCCCCGGCCTTGATACTTCCTGTTCGGCAGAAAATCCGGGAGACAACTTAAAATCCGATTTGAAATTCGGCTGATAACTTAAAGAATTCCCTTCCACTTACAGGATAAATATATTATAATTAGATGATAAACAATGTACAGAAAGAGGAGATCAGAATGAATAAACGACAGCAGGCGATAGAGCTTCTTGAACTTATACCGGAAAACAAAATGGATTACATTATTGCCTTTTTGCAGGGGGCAGCGATTCCGGACCGGCCAATGGACGGGACAGACATGCAGGAAGGAGAACCGGCAGAAATTCCGGAATCCATACGGGGACTGGAAAAGTCTATGGAGACTTTATTTAACGGCGACGCCATGTTGGAAGAACAGATGATGTCCGATTTTCCGGCAATGGATGATGTTTATTCGGCGCTGGAGGATATGGCCCGGGCCGAAATCAACCTGTATCAGAATAAGGATAAGAAATAGGTCAACTTGAAGATAAAAACCTGTCCTGTGAAAATCAGGACAGGTTTTTTGCGGTCAATGGCGTTAATGTTTAAATCGTTCAGCCAGGACTTTTCTGTTGAACATGATACAATTTTTCATATACGTCTTTTTCTCGATTCCCAATGTGGAGCCAGGTTGATCGAGGTTCAGCGGGATTGTTGCCATCATTTGCCGGACGCCCTTCGGCAGCTGTAATCGATCGTCATACAATCCGCTTCAATGAGACTTTACACCTCACCCCTTTTTCAGTATAATAAAAAAATAATCAAAGAAATTACATATCTATTCGGGCAGTGTATGTCTGAACGGGAACTGAGAAGGCGGGTGATTGAAAGTGAGTGATGAGATGAATGAAAAAGAAATGATAAATAATCTCATTGATAAGTACACTGACTTACAGAGGATAAAAAGGGCTGAGGACAGCGAAAAAGAAATAGACTATCAATTGCGTATTCTTAGAGCAAAGTTAGAATCTTTCGGTATTCTTACAAGTGATCTGGATATGAATTGACAGACGACGAGGAATTTACAAAAGATAAAACGGCGGAACCGATTTTTATAGAATTGGTTTCGCTTTTTAAGTTTCGGGATATTTGACAGAACAATATTTAGATGCTATAATCCTATAAAAACAATGGGATTAATAGAAAATAGTACGGCAGAGATTACTGCCGTTTATTTCTGTTATTTTATGTTGAGAAGGAGGTATGTGCGGTCGTGGAGGAACTGAATGTTAAATTAGAAAAACTGAAGAACTATCTTGCATCTTTGGGAAGCGTTGCAGTGGCTTTTTCCAGCGGTGTGGATTCTACCTTTTTGTTGAAGGTGGCCCATGAAGTTCTTGGAGATCAGGTGATCGCTGTGACGGCGGCGTCCTGTTCCTTTCCGAAAAGGGAGTTGGAGGAAGCAAAAGCATTCTGTAAAAAAGAAGGCATTCGTCACATTATCTGTGAATCGGAGGAACTGGAGATTGAGGGCTTTAGCAAGAACCCTGTAAATCGATGCTATCTTTGTAAGCGGGAGCTGTTTGAAAAAATCAGGGAGATCACAGTGGCAGATCATATTGAAAATATTGTGGAAGGGTCTAATCTGGATGACAACGGAGATTATCGTCCGGGACTCCAGGCGGTGGCCGAACTGGAAATTAAGAGCCCGCTAAGATATGCGGGAATGACGAAGGCGGATATACGCCATTTGTCGAAGATGTTGGGATTGGCGACCTGGGATAAGCAGTCCTTCGCCTGTCTGTCCTCCCGCTTTGTTTACGGAGAGGATATTACCCGGGAGAAACTGTTGATGGTGGATCGGGCGGAGCAGCTGTTATTGGATATGGGCTTCCATCAGATTCGGGTGCGTATTCACGATAAGATGGCCCGGATAGAGCTTTTGCCGGAAGAATTTGACAAATTGCTTCAACCGGAGATACGGGCTAAAGTTCTTTCTGAATTTCAAAATTATGGATTTACATATGTGACCATGGATTTGCAGGGTTACCGTACCGGAAGCATGAACGAGACGATTCAAAGGGAAGGGTGACCAAAGGATTTTGGAGGAAGAGGATGTTAAATCAATTTTCAAGAACGGAGCTGCTGCTCGGAAATGAAAATATGGAACGTTTAAGGCATGCCCGAGTTGCGGTATTCGGCATCGGAGGCGTGGGCGGATATACAACGGAAGCACTGGCCCGGAGCGGCGTGGGAATCCTCGATCTGATCGATGACGACCGGGTCTGTCTGACAAATATAAATCGGCAGATTTATGCTACCCGGAAAACTGTGGGGAAATACAAGGTGGATGTGGCGAAGGAGAGAATTCTCGATATCAATCCGGAGGCCGTGGTCAATACGTATAAAACCTTTTATATGCCAGATACGGCGGACCAATTTGATTTTTCAAAATATGATTATGTGGTGGATGCCATTGACACGGTGACGGGAAAGTTAATGCTGGCGGAACAGGCCGATAAGTTAAAGGTGCCCGTCATAAGCTCTATGGGCGCAGGCAATAAAATGGATCCGACGGCCTTTGAGGTGGCCGACATTTACGAGACATCGGTCTGCCCTCTGGCAAAGGTCATGCGGCGGGAACTGAAAAAAAGAGGCATACGGTCGCTGAAAGTCGTTTATTCCAGAGAAAAACCAATGGTTCCCTTGGATGATATGGCAGTGAGCTGCCGGACAAATTGTATCTGTCCGCCGGGAACTGCAAGAAAATGCACACAGCGCCGGCAGATTCCGGGAAGCAATGCTTTTGTACCGTCGGTCGTCGGTTTAATTATTGCGGGGGAAGTCATTAAGGATCTGACAGGAAGGAAGTAATCATGTGAATATATTTAAACGCATACAAAAGGGCTGGAATGCTTATTTAAAGCGGCTCGCAAAGGAAAATAAAGATTCATTTTCGGGAGGGAAGCCGGATTGCTGTTCAATGAATAATCAGAAAAAGAAATAAAGCATATAAAAAATATATGAAAAGTTGGAAATATTTACTTGACAAACTTTCAATTAGGGTATAGAATCAATAACACATAAAACCTACTGATTAAGTATGAAATTATGATATTCCAACTGACCGGAAAACCGGAGGTTTAGGCAATGCTTAAATCTCCGGTTTTTTGTTTATGGACTTTAGTTTGTTGAGCATGGGTGAGTTTTTCGCAAGAAAAAATGAATCCATGTGAAACAATAAACCACC
>CATYEA010000081.1 GCA_958405355.1 uncultured Lachnospiraceae bacterium | reverse complement strand
ATGGATTCTTCATTTTAAGTTCAGCCAGTTCCCGTTGTAAAACCGAAATTTCTTTGATTATGTAGTGAATCTGTTTTGATTCTTCAAGTGTCAATCTATCACCTCTTTAATGTCGCATTTGTCCAGATTCCCGATATTTGACATGCTCGATCTGGCAAGCCATAACTTCTGTATTGCTACCGCCTTTCTTGCAACCACGCTGCTGCCGATAGTCCACATCGCACCGATCACACTCTGTTGCCGTCCGGCAACCTGTTGTTGTTATATTTAACATTTATTATCATTTCCTCCAATAAAAAACTGCTGCTCCAATCTATTTCCTTCCCGCAACCTGGACAAAAACTATAGCACCGCTTAATGTATTGCCCGCACTCAGGACATAATGATTGTCCCTTAGTCGACTTTGCAGGTGTTCTCTGCCCACGGAGCATTGATAATTCACGGGCCATCTTTGTGTATTCTTGATCAATAATGGCAAATTCATCTGGTGTGATGCCAGTAACCTCGTAAAGTCTTAATCTGTGATACATTCTTGATAGCTGTTGCATGTCTATTGATATCATTTCTTTTATTGCCATTTCGGCCATAATATCGGTTGTTAATCTCTCCATACTGATTCCTCCTTTACGCAAATCTTAACTGATAACCACTATCATCAATTCTCATGTTTGGCATTCTCTCACCAATTTTTAAATAGCCGCAATTAGCCTCGACAAGCTTCTGTGCCATGATTGGTACTACGCTGTTCCCGATACGGGCCACTTGTTTGCTGACCGGATATTTTCTACCCATGTAATCTCGGTCTATGATATAATCTTCCGGAAATCCCTGGCCAAGTTTCAATTCTTCGCCTTTAAGCATTCTGAGATAGATATCTAAAATGATGTATTCATTTCCAAGGGTTGTAATCAATGCAAATCTGTCTTTTGTCACAATTGTGTGTAATGGATCATTTAAACTTTGCCCTATGCTACATCCATAGTATTCCATAATAAATTGACTAACCCATGTACATTTTTGAGCCATTTCTTCATCAATACCTGTTGCTTGAAGTTCTTTCCAATCTGCTGCCATCACTGATACGGTTCCAAAGTGCCCCGGAGAAGTTGTGATAGTATGTATAGGTTCCAACAACGATTGTCCACAGCCGGATTTATAAAATTTTGTCATGTACGACATGACTAAACCATAACAGTTGCTGGTATCAATCGTTTGGATAGGTTCAGTGACCGATTGGCCCCTTACGCCATTCTTCGTGGTTTCTGAATGATACTGAATCAGTAACGGACTGATTAAACAATGCTCATTCTTTGTCACAACCGTACTCATCGCTTCTTCGACAGAACGATTTCTATCTTTCGTAAATCCTGTGTGACCAATTTGCATAATGTATGGAGTGACTATTGGGGTGACAAGCGCGTTATGGTCAACTGTCGTTATTGTGTGCAATGGCTCATAAATGCTGCTCCCTGCTTCTTGAAAGTTGCCTCCATAATACTTCATGATAAACGGCTCGGGATTGTTGAATACAAATTTCTCCAATCCTCTTGCTATTCGGTTCATGGTATTTGGTGCCAGCGGCTTCTTCCGGCCAAAGATGGATTTTCCGAAATCCCATAAATCCAGATATTTATAAATCGGTTCCCAGGGATGTAAGCCATTTAAACCGCCTTTGCTGTGCGTTGGTTTCGGCCAAACGATATCTTTTCCATCCCGCCGGAATATCGCATACCAGCGTTTTCGGGTTGTCGGCGCTCCATAATCTGCTGCAACCAGCTCCTGGGAATCAAATACATACCCAAGTGATTTCATGGCCGTTATAAACCGTTTATAATCCTCACCTTTTCGTTCCGGTATCGGGTGCCCTTCTGCATCCAGCGGTCCCCACTGCTGGATTTCTTCGACATTCTCCATGATGATTACTTCTGGCAGAATCGCTTTTGCATGTTTGTAAACCGCCCACGGAAGGATTCTAAGCCCTTTTTCTCTTGGTTTTCCTCCTTTTGCTTTGCTGTGGCTGGTGCAATCCGGCGAAGCCCACATCAGGGACACTTTTCGCCCTTTGACATATTTGGGTAAGTCAACCTTAAAAATATCCTCGGTCAAATGCAACGTATCCGGATGATTTGTCTTGTGCATCAGGATAGCATCTGGGTCATGATTGATGGCTATATCTACCGAACGACCGAGGGCCATCTCTATGCCGACTGAAGCTCCGCCGCCTCCGGCAAAACAATCTATTATCAAATTATCTTTCATTCTGGCATCACCCCCGGGTAATCTTCTATGCTCATTTGATTGTCTCTGTAATTCATCCACAACACTTCCCGGCGTCTTATACCACACTCTGCTGCTGTATCTTTGTAGGCCTTGCGCCATCCGGATAGATAATCGTTATACATCTCGTTGTCATATCCAGATATCAATATTTTTCCCGGATGGTCAACTGCTGCCTTTAACAGTTCTTCGTGATCTGCTCGTGTCATCTCGTGTTTATACAGATATCCTTTACGGGTTTCCAGAAGGTACGGCGGGTCCATATAGATAAATACATCCTTTGTGTCGTAACGCCTCATTAGTTCCAACGCTGGAAGGTTCTCGATCTGTACGCCTTTTAACCTCTCTGCTGCCAGCAGAAGAGTTTCCTGAAGCTCTGCCCAGGCCATGGCTGGATTTGGTGAATGGGTCTGCTGACCAGTCTTAAATCCATTATTGTAAAGCTGAGAATTACCAAATCCTTGCCAGCACCGGACACAATACCGTCTGGCCCTTTCAACGGCATCCTCTGTTGATTCAAATGCTGCTTTATATTCATCTCTTGCAAATGGGGTTAACTCTATTCTTCTTTTCAGTTCGTCCGAATAATCCCGGAGTACATGGAAGAAATTAACTATTTCGCCGTCGATATCATTAAATGTCTCTATATGGCATCTCGGTTTATTTAACAAAACCGCCAAGCTCCCAGCAAATGGCTCTAAGTAGACGTCATGTGGAGGGATATAACTACATATCCAATCCGCTATACGGTTCTTTGCGCCCGGATATTTCAATACCGCTTTCATGTCATTCCCTCCAAATAATCAAACATTGATATTTGTACCGGCGGAATATCCTTCCATCCCACACCAATGTAGTCCAGGACCTTGCCCCACCCATATTCCTCTCCGGTTTTCTCATCCTTCACCAGATGATACATCAGATATTCCCATTCTTTGGGATTTTCTTCTCTTTTCCGGTCAAACCTGTGCGGACGTTTTTCCAAATGTACTCCAAAACCGCACATACTGCATCCGGTCCTCTGAGCTTTAGTTGTCCGTAGATTTCCGCTGTAGTCTCTCTTTATTTCTCCATAAATAGCCGGAACAATACTTTCTATTGGCTGGTATGGAATCATATCACCATTCTGATTACGGCTGTATGTCTGCTTATAATATGCCTTTTCAAACACTTCGATATGGTCCAAATACCATTGGTTCATTTCGAGAGCCAGACGCAGGATATCATTTCTCGTAAATATGGCAAATGGCGCTGATCGGACTACTGTCTTACCGTAATAGTTGCATCCATGTTCAATTAAAGATTCTTCTCTCTGGCCTCCTTCAGATGCCATCATCCCAAGGTATGGATAACTGTTATGCTCTTTGGCCCAATCATCACAGGGTTTTTCTTTTAGGTAATAGCAGCATTTATTGGATACCTTAAACGGTGCTGTCTGATAATTCACTCCCTCATTCTCATTTTCTGGACCCCCGAATAACTCCAGCCACCTTTTCGGCATCTTCATTCTACTGTTCTTTGCAAAATGCCCCTGTTCTCCACATTCCCCAGTGATTATGGCATGCCGGACAGTCCTATTCTCTTCTGTTGGATTCTGCAAAAGTTCAATCCTTCCGGCTATCTTTTTTGATATGACCGGGAAGCCGACCTCATTAATTACTTCCGCTTTGGTCTTATAGGATTTCACAATTTCAATTCCGAGCGCTTTATGTACTCTTTGTATACTTTTATCTTCGACACCAGAAACTGAAATTGCCGGAACATCTATCCCAATACTTTTTAACCATATATACAATGTAATGCTGTCCAATCCTCCAACGCTTACATGGCAATTGGCATCACGGCTGATCATTTCCTCATAAAACTCCCATGCCCTTCGTCTTTGACGCCGTATTTTAACCTCATAAGGTAAACGCTGTCTCGCCGTAAACTGTGCTTTTTTCCTTTTCTTTTCTGCTTTCCACTCTTCAGTAGTTAAATCCTTGTTATTCATTATTCTCAAAGAAGCCCGGTATACCTTTTCGCGCGAGGCTGGCTCCTTTCTACATATTTTCCCGGATGGATAATTCCAATCCAATTTCATCTTTGATGCTCTGTATGTAATCCGGCCACGTAGCCAAGTCGTCTACCAAGCATCCCACCTTTAATTCCATACGGTCCATAAAGCGTTGGCAACGTTTCTGACCAAAATCAAACTCATCATGCAGCGTAGCTATGGCCATAACGACCATTGTATCCAATGTCATCTCTTTGATCTTTGCCGCGGCCTGGTCCAACTCTTTTTTTGCCAGAGCCGTGTGAATTCCTGAAACTTTGCGAAATTCAATTTCTTTTCTCAGCCCTTCTATCCCTTCGGATTCGGCGATCCTCAACGCCATTGCCAGACCATCATTTCGGCCTCTGGCATAGTCTTTTAAATCCGACATCGTATCACTCCTTTAACATTGCTTTGTATGTGTGCTTCTCTAACTCTCTCATAATCTGCTGCCACAGCGCCTTATTGGCCACAGGCTTTCCATTGGTTTTTATCCAATCATCCTGCTGCCATTTCGGTGCCCATTCATTCAGTGCGGTCACAATCCATTTATTCCCGGTGTAAATTTCAATTTCTGTCGGAAAATTCATATGTTCCAGTCCAAGAAGAATTGCTTTTAACTCCCGGACAATGACCGAATCTCCTTTATCCACCGGAAGTGTATGGACCGCCGTATGTTCCCGACCACTTTTTAATTCAGTGAAGAGTACGACTTTAATTTCGTTTTTTATGTAGGTGGTCAGGCTAACCATGCCCCATCCCCCTGGATGATCTGTACATAAAGAACCGATTCTAAAAGCCGATGACCATGTCTGAAATATTCGCACAACACCAGATGCTTATATTTTTCAACGACTGCTGCTTTATATCTCTTCACCGTTCCAATGCCCCGGTCCTCATCCTTCTCTTTGTGGCCAATGGTGATCTTATCGCCTATCTGAATCTCATCGCGAAGCCCGGCTATCTCTTCTCTGGTGATTGGTATTTTCTCACTCATAGATAATTCACCCCAAATAACTGTATAAACTTTTCCCTTGGTGTGCGGTCATAAAAATAATCCGGCTCTTTGGTCTTATATTTTCTATCGGCATAATAATTTTCAAAAGCTGTCTGGCCGCTCATTTTCAGACCGCTTTTTAAGCCTGCTGCTTTTAAACCGCTCCCGTGGACGCCATCATTTCCCCGATGGCATTCCGGACAGATCTGTATCTTTAGTCCATACATTTCTGAGATTTTACGATTTGCCCCTCCGAAAATATGATGTTCTTCCGTCTGGCCGTATCGGCCGCACAGATAACACTGTCCCTTTGTAGTATGTATGATGCTTTTCATGATATCTCCTAACTAAATGGTAATTCTTCATCCAGGCCATCCGGTATATTCATAAAACCGTCACCGGTTTCCGCTGATTCAGAAGATCTGCTCTCGGCAAATTCCTGGGTTTCCACGACAATATTTGTAAAATAGACCTTTGCTCCGTCGCGGTTTGTATAACTACCGGTCTGAATTCTTCCGGATATGATAATCCGGAGCCCCTGTCTGAAATATTTCTCTGCAAACTCGGCACTGCGGCCAAAAGTGATACAATTAATAAAATCCGCATCCGGTTCGCCCTGACGCTTATATGTACGATTTATGGCCAGAGTATATCTGGCTACTGCTGCGGGCCCATCTCCCTGGGTATACCTTACTTCCGGATCCCTTGTTAAACGGCCCATTAAAATTACTTTATTCATTCTGCCTCCGTTTCCCCGGAACATTAGTAAAATCTAATGTTCCCGGCAATTTTGCCATTGTATAATATTGGAATTTATATCCAAATGGTGTGATGCCATTTACAAGTGATTCTTTGACCACATAATACCCTTTGATTGGTCTTGGCTCGTCCACAAAATCTTTCGCATGGATTCTCTCTACCTTTGGCTGGGGAATAATCAAGTTCCGGCTGCAGCTATAAGATTGACGGCCTTTTTCTTTCCCCTCGATTTTTTCTTTACTGGTCTCTTTGACAAAATACTCGGCCAGTTTGATGTAATCTCCGGTATCGTCCAACGGCGTGAACCTTGGCCGTCCTCTTGTCCAACGTTTTCGGACCATTTCCGTTGTCCCGCGAATCCGGTTGATGATGATGTGATGATGAATCGCTGTATAACGCCATTCTGTGGTGATTATATATTTAAGTTCACTTCCGGCTTTCCGATAGTCTTTCCTTAGATTATTCAAAAACCGTTTCAGTTCCTTTTTTGATTCATCCGGCGGAAGTCTGTTTTCTGGCTTATAGGTCAATACTATGTGATAATCATCCGGCCCAAAGTTGGCACATATTTTCCGGTTTAATTTTCTGGCCGCCTGATTCTGGTTATAGACTTTCATCTGCTCCGGTGTCGGATTCGCTTTACCCTTATGGGATTTATGATTTCCCCGCCGGGTTGAAAATCCCTTCTCCACCTGGATGATGTAATTTAGATAATATGTTTTTTTGGTATACATTCTCTGTGGCTCCCAAAGTTAATATCTTTATCAAGGGATAAAGGGGCTTCAAAACCCCTTTATTTCTTGACTTTTTCAAGCCACCTCTGTATAATTTAAGTATGTGTATTTAGAGTGGCTTTTCACTCGGCTCCTGGTCCAACAGGAGCTTTTTTATTCTTCAATTTCATTTTCTTGTTTCCATTCTGCGACGGCTGCCTGCTCCATTACCGGTATCAACTGTTCTGTCAGTATGGCCAGCTCTGAAATGGCATTTTCCGCAATCCGGCTTCCATAAATATTTTTCTTCCTGCTATGATTTACGTCATAACCCACAACACAGTAAAATACTTTTCCGTCTGGCTGAACTGTCGGCTCTACAAAAATATGTGTCGCCTGGAACTCTGTTCCGTCAGAATCCCTTATAGGTATGTATGGCCTCATGTTCTCTTATAACCTCTTAAAAACTCTTCAGCCTCTGATTCGTTTGCGAATACATCAATCCACACTTCGCACATTCGTGTCTCATAATGGCTGCTTTCTTCGTTTGGTTCTGCCGGCCGCATCTTGGCTACAATTTTTCCGGTAGCAAATATTCTCGCTTCTACTGCGTATTTCATTCGTCCTCTCCCCATTTCTTACCACGAATTCCTTCTATAATCGCCTCAGTCAATCCCGTCGTAACCTTTACCTTCACCGCATCATCCTCTTTGGTCTCATTCATGATTACATGGACGATTCCTAATGGTATGTCTCCTTCCCATAACTCAATCAACTCAATTAAGATTCTGAGCCGTTCACCTTGTATAATGCGGTGTTCCAGTTCATCTACTAAAATTGTCGTTCTATTTTCCATTGTTCTATTCACCATCACGCTAACCTTCTATTCTGCTTCAACAAATTTGCCATTAACTAATTTATAGAATGTATCTGCTTTAATGGTTTCCCCATCAACTTTTGTCGACTGTACATCAACAATGTGATATTCGCCATCAATATGTTTCCATTCTGACAGAACCAGGTAACATCCCAAAGAGCCTTTCGCTTTGCTGTCGTAACCGATAGCCATAGCAACACTTTCTTTTCCTGTAACTGTCGCTGCTGACCAGTCCCCGGCATTCGTCGCTGCTGACCGATCCCCGGTATTCGTCGCTGCTGAATAGTATCCGGTATTCGTCGCTGCTGACTGGTATCCGGTATTCGTCGCTGCTGAATAGTTCCCGGTATTCGTCGCTGCTGACCGATCCC
>CATYEA010000080.1 GCA_958405355.1 uncultured Lachnospiraceae bacterium | reverse complement strand
GGTGTTATGATGATATAACAGTTCAGATTTTTCAGCGGTTTGTTGGGAAGAACAACGGGTATGGAATATATATACGTATTATCGTGGATTTGTCGAAACATAAAGGTGACCTCCTGTAAAAAAATGTATATATGTATCATAGCATGATTTACCAGCAGATGGAAGGAATGATAAGCGAGTATTTTTTCACGTTTTTGATAAATACTATGCTATAAAAGTATAAATAGGAAGGCGGAAAATGTGATGGATCAGGAAAAGGATGAAAAGCTCCGTGAAAACGGCCAGGTTGTGTTGGATAACAACAATGAAAAGAAAAGAATTCTTCTGTTGTCAATCATTGGGGAGATTGAGGGACATGAGGCGGCGCCGAATCAAAATAAGGCGACCCGATATGATCATGTTTTGCCGAGACTGGCGGCTTTTGAAGATGATGATGAGCTGGAAGGGCTGCTGGTACTCTTGAATACTCAGGGCGGTGATGTAGATGCGGGTCTTGCTATTGCGGAGATGATCGCAAGTTTAAGTAAGCCGACGGTATCTCTGGTGCTTGGCGGTTCCCATTCTATTGGTGTGCCGCTGGCGGTTTCAACAGACTATTCTTTTATTGTAGAATCCGGTACATTGCTGATTCATCCGGTACGGATGGGAGGCATGGTGATCGGGGCACCTCAGAGTTATGCCTATTTTAAGCGGGTTCAGGACCGGATTACCGGGTTTATTGCGGAGCATAGCCGCACGAACCAGGAAACTCTGGAAAATATGATGATGGATAATACGGAGCTTACAAAGGATCTGGGGACAATTCTCGTGGGCCGGGAGGCTGTGGAAGCCGGACTGATTGATGAAGTCGGCGGTATTTCGCAGGCGCTTTATCATTTAAAATCCATGATTCAATCAGGAAAATAGTACAGTGATATTGGGGAGTTTAGGAGGAATGACCTGAATTCCCCGTGCAAAATAATGAAAAATAACTATCGTTTTGACAAAGGCTTTAATATGTAGTATGATAAAAATAATTGAGTGAAATTGACGGAGGAAAAATTTATGAGCCTTTTAGAAGCCATTTTGATGGGACTGATTCAGGGAATTACCGAATTTTTACCGGTGAGCAGTTCTGGACATTTAGCTATATTTCAGTACATATTTAAAGTAAATACAGATACGGGTATGCTTTTTGAAGTCATGCTTCATTTAGGAACATTGGTGGCCGTATGTATTGTTTTTTGGAAGGATATCAGCAAATTGTTTATAGAAGGTATTCATTTGTTAGTGGATGCCTTTATGAATTTGAAAACATTTTTCGGAAATCGGTTTCAGCATGGCAACAGCAGTTACCGCCGTATTGTAACCAATGCCTATCGTAAATTTGTCCTGCTGATTCTTGTGACAACGATTCCTACGGGGATTATAGGGATTGTTTTGAATAGTGTGGTGGCTTCGGCATCGAATTCGCTGTTGATTCCGGGAATCTGTCTGGTGGTCAATGCCATTGTATTGCTCATTGTGGGTTCTCTGCCGGGCGGCAAGAAAAAAGTAAAAAAATCTTCTTATAAAGATGCGGCAGTGATCGGTGTGGCTCAGGGAGTTGCCGTACTTCCTGGAATTTCCCGTTCTGGTTCTACGATTTCGGCTTGTCTGGCTCTTGGGTTTGATAGAAATTTCGCAGTAAAATATTCCTTTATCGCTTCTTTGCCTGCGATTCTCGGAGCGAATCTGCTGGAATTGCGTCATTTGGGAGATGCAATGTCTGGCGGCGATAATATTTTGTATTATGTGATCGGTATGATCGTAGCCGGTGTTGTCGGATACATCTGTATCCGGGTGATGATGTATGTGGTGAGCAATAAGAAATTCAGTTACTTTGCATATTACTGTGCAGTTGTTGGTGTGATTTCTTTAGTTTTCCATTTTTTCATTATTAAATAATTGATTGAGAGATGTAAGGTGCAATTGCGAAATGTCAGGGGACATTTCGCTTTCGTACTCTATTCAGGAATTTTAAAATTTTGGATTTAGGAGGAATTTTGGATGGCTGGAAAACAGCAGAAAACAACCGGAAGAGCGAAAAAAGCCACATCCGGACGTAAGACAACAACAAAAAAGAAAACATCTGCTGAGAAAAAAATAGAATTAACGCCGGAAGAAAAGCAGCAGCAGGCCGGTATCCGGGATGAAGTTGTTGTCCTTTCCATACTTGCGCTGAGTATCTTACTGGTGTTGAGTAATTTTAATCTGTGCGGCAAGTTGGGACAGGCGATTTCAGGCGTTACTTTCGGATTGTTTGGTTTTATGGCTTATTTCTTTCCATTTGTAGTTTTCTTTGGAATTTCATTTTTTGTTGCCAATCGTTCAAACCGGATTGCGAAAATCAAATTGATTGCATCCATTTTTTGTTATCTTTTCCTGACGATTCTGGTACATATGATAACGGAACCATACGATGCCGCAGCGAAAGTATTGCAGGCCTATAAGGACAGTGCGGCTGGACATAATGGCGGCGGATTGATCGGAGGTGCGGTTGTCAAGGTACTCCATCCTCTGCTTGGCACTGTGGGCTGTTATGTCGTTGTCATTGTTTTGATTTTGATTTCTATTGTGCTGGTTACGCAGAAAACGATTTTTATTCCGTTGAGCAAAAAAGGTAAAAAAGCATATTCAAATGCATCGAAGCATCATAAAGAGCAGAGGGCTTTGAAGAAAAAAGAAAAGGAAGCTCATAAAGAGGCAAAAGAGGCCGAAGAAACCAGAGGCAGTGGCGGAAACAGGAATGTGACCTTTGAAGAAGTTCGTGAGAAGTTTGAGAAGAAGGATTTAAATTTTGATCTGAGTGCCGCGGCAAAAATCCCGGCTGTTGATGATATTACAGAGGAAATCATTCTTCCGAGGAAAGAAGAAGATGTGATTCCGGTAAATCATATGGAGCCGATTCAGCCAATAGAGCAAGAAAAGAAAAATTCCTTTATTGTGCCGGAAGGCGATTTGCGTCCGATTGATATTGATATCGATGATGATTTTGGTGTTCTGGAGGAAGAAGCTACAGTGCCGGAGCAGGCTGGGACAGCGGGAACAGCATCAGCCTCAGGAAACTCATCTTCGGGAGCGTCCGGGAAAACTGTATCCGGAGGCTCGTTGTCATCGGCAGCCCGGGTCGTACCTACGGCGACGGCGGCAGCCAAAGCAGCAGCGAAGGCAGAAGCCGCAAAGGCGTCCGGACCAAGTGAAGCAGAAAAACAGGCGACAGCGGTGGATATTGAAACCGCTCTGGAACAAAAGCCGGAATATGTATTTCCGCCGTTATCCCTTTTAGTGCGCGGTGAGAGAAACAATGGAGGCAATACCGATGAACAATTACGTCAGACAGCGGCGAAATTAAAATCCACTTTGGAAAGCTTTGGTGTGAAGGTGCAGATTACGAATGTAAGCTGCGGGCCAAGCGTTACCCGTTATGAACTTCAGCCGGAACAGGGCGTTAAGGTCAGCAAGATCGTCAGCTTGTCAGACGATATTAAGCTAAATCTGGCGGTGGCTGATATACGAATCGAAGCGCCGATCCCTGGAAAAGCGGCCATCGGTATCGAGGTGCCGAATAAAGAAAATACGACGGTTATGCTGAGAGATCTGCTGGAGAGCAGAGAATTTCAGAACAGTAAATCCGCCATTGCTTTTGCAGCTGGTCGGGATATCGGCGGCAAGGTCATTCTTGCAGATATTGCAAAGATGCCCCATTTGCTGATTGCCGGAGCGACTGGCTCGGGTAAATCCGTATGTATCAATACATTGATCATGAGTATTATTTATAAAGCAAAACCGGAGGATGTCCGTCTGATCATGGTGGACCCGAAGGTGGTAGAACTGAGTGTTTATAACGGGATTCCTCATCTGCTGATTCCGGTAGTCACCGACCCGAAAAAGGCAGCCGGGGCTCTGAATTGGGCAGTCATGGAGATGACCGACCGTTATAAGAAGTTTGCGGAACTGAATGTCCGGGATTTGAAGGGATATAATGAAAAGGTATCCCAGGCGGAATTTGCCAGTCCGGATTATCCGAAACTGCCTCAGATCGTCATTATTGTAGACGAGCTTGCAGATTTGATGATGGTGGCTCCGGGAGAAGTGGAAGACGCCATCTGCCGTTTGGCACAGCTTGCGAGGGCCTGTGGCATTCATCTTGTTATTGCCACACAGCGGCCTTCAGTAAATGTTATTACCGGTCTGATTAAGGCGAATATCCCTTCGAGAATTGCCTTTTCCGTATCTTCCAGTGTGGATTCCAGAACCATCATCGATATGGGCGGTGCGGAAAAACTTCTTGGAAAAGGGGATATGCTCTTTTATCCTTCGGGATATCAGAAACCGCTGCGTGTGCAGGGCGCCTTTGTTTCAGATAAAGAAGTCAATGATGTGGTGGCCTTCCTTCGGGAAAGTCAGAATGACCAGGTGAACTATAATGATGAGATCACCTCAAAGATTACCAGTGCAGGTCCTGCGGACACACCGGGAAATAGTGAGAGGGATGTCTATTTTGTTGAAGCCGGTAAGTTCATCATTGAAAAGGATAAAGCATCTATAGGGATGCTCCAGCGCGTATTTAAAATTGGGTTTAACCGGGCGGCCAGAATTATGGACCAGCTCTACGAGGCCGGAGTGGTTGGACCTGAGGAAGGCACAAAACCGAGAAAGGTTTTGATGTCTCCGGAGGAATTTGAAAACTATGTTGAAGAGTCTTTATAGGCGGGAGGAAGAGAAAATGAAAACTGATATTCAGATTGCACAGGAAACAAAAATGGAACCGATCAAAAATGTAGCTGCCAGACTGGACATCCAGGAAGATGATCTGGAATTTTACGGCAAGTATAAAGCCAAATTTTCCGATGAACTCTGGGAAAAGATTAAAGACCGTCCGGATGGAAAGTTAGTGCTTGTGACTGCAGTAAATCCGACACCAGCCGGAGAAGGTAAGACAACCATCAGTGTTGGTCTTGGTGAAGCTATGGGTGTTTTAAATAAAAAAGCTGTGTTGGCCCTTCGTGAGCCATCCCTTGGACCATGCTTCGGTATTAAAGGCGGCGCAGCCGGCGGCGGATATGCTCAGTTGATTCCGATGGAAGAGCTGAACCTTCACTTTACAGGTGATTTCCATGCCATTACATCGGCTAACAACCTTTTGGCAGCCATGCTGGACAACCATATCCATCAGGGGAATGCACTGAGAATTGATACAAATCAGATTGTATGGAAACGTTGTGTGGACATGAATGACCGGGCACTTCGTAACATCGTTGTCGGTCTTGGTGCAAAAGCAGACGGTGTAGTCCGCGAGGATCACTTCGTTATTTCCGTTGCTTCTGAAATTATGGCTATTCTCTGTCTTGCCAATGACTTAAATGACTTAAAAGAAATGCTTGGACGGATCATTGTTGCCTATAATTATGATGGCGAACCAGTCACAGCAAAGGATTTGAAAGCTGTAGGTTCTATGGCAGCACTTTTGAAAGATGCCATCAAACCGAACATGATCCAGACATTGGAGCATACACCAGCCATCGTTCACGGCGGACCATTCGCAAATATTGCTCATGGCTGCAATAGTGTGCGTGCTACAAAGATGGCTTTGAAAATGGCCGATATCGTTATCACAGAGGCAGGATTTGGCGCTGATCTGGGTGCTGAAAAGTTCTTTGATATCAAATGCCGTAAAGCGGGTCTGACCCCATCGGCTGTTGTTCTTGTATCCACAGTAAAAGCTATGAAATACAACGGCGGTGTGGCAAAGAAAGACCTTCCTGAGAAAAATATGGAAGCACTCAAAAAAGGTATTGTCAACCTGGAGAAACACATTGAAAATCTTCAGAAATATGGTGTACCGATTGTCGTTACTTTAAATAAATATGTGACCGATTCGGAAGAAGAACTGGCTTATATTAAGGATTTCTGTGAATCCCGAGGCTGCGAATTTGCTTTAGCTGAAGTATGGGAACACGGAGGCCAGGGCGGTGTTGAACTGGCAAATAAAGTGCTGGATATTCTGGAAAATAAAGAAAGCAACTTTAAAGTGCTTTATCCGGATGAATATACACTGAAACAGAAAATTGAAACCGTATCCAAAGAAATCTACGGCGCGGATGGCGTGACATATTCTGCAGCGGCAGAAAAAGCATTGGCACGTATCGAAGCTATGGGTATGGGAAATCTTCCGGTCTGTATGGCAAAGAACCAGTATTCTTTGTCTGATGATCCAAAGAAACTGGGACGTCCAACCGGATTTACAGTAAATATCCGTGAGGTTTATGTCAGTGCCGGTGCGGGCTTTGTTGTAGCCATCACAGGAACGATCATGACCATGCCTGGACTTCCGAAAGTTCCTGCGGCCGAGGCCATTGACGTGGACGATAACGGAAATATTGTTGGATTATTCTAATTTGGGAGGAAAGACAGACAATGACACAGATAATTGACGGAAAAAAGATTTCTGCTGAGATTAAGGATGAATTAAAGGAAAAAGTAACCGCATTAAAGGCTGAGGGAAAAGAAATTACTTTGGCTGTCATTCAAGTGGGTAATGACCCGGCATCTACAGTCTATGTGGGAAATAAAAAGAAATCCTGCGCCTATATCGGAATCCGTTCTCTGGCTTATGAGCTGCCGGAGGATACGACGGAAGAAGAACTGCTCTCGCTGGTGGAACAGCTCAATCAGAGCAGAGATGTTCATGGAATTCTTGTTCAGCTTCCTTTGCCGAAGCAGATTAATGAAGACAAAATCATTAAAGCTATTGTTCCGGCCAAAGATGTAGACGGTTTCCATCCTCAGAGTGTGGGAGCTTTAAGTATCGGACAACCGGGCTTTGTTTCCTGTACACCGGCCGGTATTATCCAGCTTTTAAAACGCAGCGGTATCGAGATTGACGGCAAGGAATGTGTCATTGTCGGACGGAGTAACATCGTTGGAAAACCGATGGCTCTGCTTCTTCTCAGAGAGAATGGTACGGTGACCGTGTGTCATTCTCATACAAAAAATTTAAAAGAGGTTTGTAAACGGGCGGATATTTTAGTGGCAGCTATCGGCAAACCTAAATTTTTCAACCACGAGTATATTAAAGAAGGTGCGGTTGTTATTGACGTAGGTATCCACCGCAATGAAAACAATAAGCTGTGCGGCGATGTGGATTATGATGACGTATTTCCACATGTTTCTGCGATCACACCAGTTCCCGGCGGCGTGGGACCGATGACGATTGCTATGCTCATGTACAATTGTGTGCAGGCGGCTGAAATGGAGATTGAATAATGAAAATTTTATTTGTTTCACTGGGCTGCGATAAAAATCTGGTGGATTCGGAGGTAATGCTTGGGCTTTTACGGGATAGGGGCCATGAGATTACCAATGATGAAGCACAGGCAGAGGTCGTGGTCGTCAATACATGCAGCTTTATTCATGATGCCCGTGAGGAAAGTGTTCAGACCATACTGGAAATGGCAGAATTAAAAAACACAGGTGTCTGCCGCCTGCTCATTGTGACCGGATGTCTGGCTGAAAAGTACCGGGAAGAGATTCTTACGGAGCTGCCTGAGGTGGATGCAGTGGTCGGAACGACTGCTTATGATGCCATCTGTGAGGTTATCGATCAGAGTCTGGCAGGAGAGCGGGTCCAGGCCTTTGAATCGACGGACCGGCTGCCCCTTGTGGAAACCCGCAGGGTGATGACGACGGGCGGTTACAGCAGTTATCTCAAGATTGGTGAAGGCTGTGATAAACACTGCACTTACTGTATTATTCCAAAACTTCGGGGAAATTACCGGAGTGTTCCGATGGATTATGTACTGGAGGATGCCCGGCAGCTGGCAGCCTCCGGTGTAAAAGAGCTGAATATTGTTGCCCAGGAAACAACGACCTGGGGAAAGGATATTTACGGTGAGAAACGTCTTCATGTTCTTCTGAGAGAGTTGTGCAAAGTGGAGGGAATCCAATGGATTCGTCTGTTGTACTGCTATCCGGAAGAGATTACGGACGAGCTGATCGAAGTTATCCGGACGGAACCGAAAATCTGTCATTATCTGGATATGCC
>CATYEA010000079.1 GCA_958405355.1 uncultured Lachnospiraceae bacterium | reverse complement strand
CAAATTATTTCAGTCGGTTTATCGGATTGTCTCCGGGTGCATATCGGGAAATATTTGTACCTGCACGGAATGGCCGGATGAGCACAGATCAAAAAACAGACGGAGGAAAACAGCATGGAGAATAAATTGACGGCCGGCCATGGAGCGGCCTTGCTCACGATTATTATTTGGGGCACTACATTTATCTCGACGAAAATCCTGCTGGTTGATTTTCAGCCGGTGGAGATTTTGTTTTTTCGCTTTATTATGGGATTTTTGGCGTTGATACTGGTTTGCCCGCGGCGAATGAAGGGGACAAGTTTTAAACAGGAATTGACTTTTGCAGGGGCCGGGTTGTGTGGTATTTGTCTGTATTATCTTTTGGAAAATATTGCCCTGACTTATACGTTGGCCCAGAATGTAGGTGTTATCATCTCGGTAGCCCCGTTTTTTACTGCCATCTTGACGCATTTGCTTGTGAAAAATGAAGAAAAACTGCGGATTAATTTCTTTATTGGCTTCGTTGTCGCTATGGCAGGTATTTGTCTGATCAGCTTTAACGGCGCATCCATGGCCTTGAATCCAGTGGGGGATTTATTGGCGCTTCTGGCAGCCTTGGTATGGGCGGTTTATTCTATTTTGACAAAAAGAATCGCAGGCTTTGGATATACGACTATTCTCACGACCCGCAGAATATTTTTCTATGGACTTTTATTTATGCTTCCGACACTGTTTTTCTTTGATTGTCATATTGGTCTGTGGCGGTTTACATACCCGGTGTATTTGCTGAACATGGTTTACCTGGGACTTGGAGCATCAGCGCTCTGCTTTGTAACATGGAATTTTGCCGTGAAAATCCTGGGAGCCGTCAAGACCAGCGTATATATTTATATGGTTCCGGTTATTACCGTGGTGACTTCGGCGTTGATTTTGCATGAAAAAGTTACCTGGATGTCGGGGGCCGGGACGCTTTTGACCCTGGCCGGGTTATTTATTTCTGAAGGAAAGTTTTCAACGAAAAAAATTTCTTCTTGACTTTGACGCTGCGTCAAGGGATATGCTGGATTTATACCAAAGGAGGCGATGAAAATGACTTACAGTATCCGGGAGTTATCGGAGCTGGCCGGAGTGAGTGCACGCACTCTGCGTTATTATGATGAAATCGGACTTTTGAAACCTATGTATGTGAGTGATGCCGGGTATCGATTTTACGGGGATTCAGAAGTGGCTGTTCTGCAGCAGATTCTGTTTTACAGAGAGCGGGGATTTGATTTAAAGCAGATTCGGAAAATCATTTACGAAGAGGATTTTGATATTGTGAAGGCATTGGAAGAGCATCTTATGGTGTTGGAAAATCAGAGAAAACATGTGGATTCTTTGATTTGGACAGTAAAGCAGACGCTTGGGTCAATGAAAGGAGAATGTGAGATGAAAGACAGAGAAAAGTTCCAGGCCTTTAAAGAAGGTCTGATTCGGGAAAATGAAGAAAAATACGGGAAAGAAATTCGGGAAAAATACGGGGATGATGAAGTGGATGCTTCGAATCGGAAAATGCTGAACATGTCCGAAGAGAAATGGCAGCAGTTCAAAATGCTGGAAGAAGAGATAAAGGCTGCTTTGAAAGAGGCAGTTTTGGCTGGGGCCAGTCCGGACAGTGATGAGGCCAGAAAAATCGTGGGCCTTCATAAAGAATGGCTCCAAATGACATTGAAGCAGTATTCACCGGAAATCCATAAAGGCATTGCGGCAATGTATGTGGCCGATGAACGATTTAAGGCATATTATGACGGCGATGTGGCTGGCTGTGCTGAGCTGCTTGCAAATGCTGTCAAGGTAGTGTATAATGAAGGCAGTTAAATTTCTTCAGGGCAGGGTGAAAGTCCCTACCGGCGGTAAAGTCCGCGAGCCGTAAGGCATGATTCGGTGTGATTCCGAAACCGACAGTATAGTCTGGATGAGAGAAGAAAGTAAATGTCGTGTTTATTTTTTGCGTTAGAAAGCTCTGAATATGTTTATATTCAGGGCTTTTTCTGGTTATACGGCAGACGGCGGGCATTCTAAGGGAGAATAATTTACGAAAAACTGTGGATTGGAAGGAGCAGGGTAAAATGGAAAAGTATTATGTGGGATTTGATGCGGGAACACAGAGTGTTAAAGTTGTGATTTGTAATGAGGCGATGGAGTGTGTGGCTTCGTCCAGCAAACCGACAACGCTTTATTATCCAAATCCTGGATGGGTGGAAATGGATGTGGATGAATATCTGCGGCTGACGAAAGAATGTATGAAAGAATGTTCGGAGCAGATGCGGACAAAGGGTCTTGCTGTGCAAGGGATTCAATCGATTATGGGGGATGGTATCATCTGCGGCATTGCCGGGGTAGATAGTGATGGCAATGCGATAACGCCATATATCAATTATCTGGATTCACGAACGGCAAAGGATGTTCAGGCGATTAACGCAATGGATTTGGACATTTGGGGGAAAGAGACAGGAAATGCGGAAGCCAATTGCATGTTTCCGGCCATGTTCGCCCGGTGGTTTCTGGCAAACAATAAGGCATTTCAGGAAAAAGGCGCCAAGTTTATTCACAATGCTCCGTATATTCTGGCCCATTTGGCAGGTCTTTCTGCGGATGAAATGTTTGTTGACTGGGGTGCCATGTCAGGCTGGGGCCTTGGATACAACGTGTATACAAAAGAGTGGTCCAGAGAACAGTTGGATATTCTGGATTTGGACATGAAATATATGCCGAAAATTGTAAGGCCATGGGATATTGTCGGGAGATTGACGGAAGAGGCGGCAGAAGAGACCGGATTTCCGTCGGGAATTCCAATTTGTGCCGGTGCCGGGGATACGATGCAGTCTATGATTGGCAGCGGTATTCTGGAGGCTGGGCATGCTGTAGACGTGGCCGGAACCTGTTCTATGTTTTGTGTGTCAACGGACGGGATTGTGCCGGAGCTCAGCCGAAAAGGCAGTGGGTTGATATTTAACAGCGGAACACTGCCGGGAACTTATTTTTATTGGGGATTTATCCGAACCGGCGGGCTGGCTCTGCGCTGGTATAAGGATAATATTTGTAAAAAAGAAGAAGACGGCGATTATTATCAGGATTTAAGTGCCGGGGCCAGGGCGGTGCCTGTGGGTTCTAATGGTGTGCTGTTTCTGCCTTATCTGACTGGTGGTATGGGCGATATTGCCAACGCCTGCGGCTGTTTTTTAAATATGACGATGGATACGGACCAGACGGTGCTCTGGCGGGCCGTGTTGGAAGCTATCGGTTATGATTATATGGAAATTACAGATATATACCGGGAGGCCGGCGTAGATTTGAGCCGTATTGCCATTACCGAAGGCGGCAGCAGGGATGATTTGTGGAACCAGATGAAATCGGATATGCTGGACAGCAAAGTCATTACCTTTAAAAATGCCGGCGGTGCAGTGATCATTAACTGTATGTTCGGAGCCTATGCAGTTGGAGATATACAGGAGATTAAAGAACGTCTGGAAGGTTATCTGGAAATTAAAAAGACCTATTATCCGGAAAAAGAAAACACGGAAAAATATCGGAGCTTGTATCAGGTTCAGAAACAGCTTGTGAAACAAAATATGGGACCGGTATTTAGCCTGTTGGAAAAAATCCGTGTGCAGAATCCACTATCGGAAAATTAGTTCCTGTGGTAGAATAGGAGTAGCACTGATAATTATGATGCAATTATGACGGAGGTATGGACATTATGAATCGTAAAAAAGAAATCTGTTCATGTTATCATGTGACAAAGGGCGATATTGCAGATGCTGTGGCCGATGGTGCAACTTCTTATAAAGATATAAAAAAGGCGACAAAGGCAGGAAAGGCCTGCGGCAAATGTAAGAAAAAGGTAAAAAAACTAACGAAAAAATTACTTGCGGACTAAAGAAAGGCAGACAAAAATGAGTGTAGATAAAAATAAGGTACTGGCGCAGCTGCAGCAGAAGGAAAACATTTATGTAATCTATTCTAAATGCACCCGGATGCCTTTTGTGATGTGCGATTCAGAAACTTATGACGATGAGGTTTTTATTTTCTTTGATCAAAAAGATGGCGATGAAGAGGCAAAGCGTCTTGTAACTTCGGGAAATCCGGTTCAGATGGTGAAGATTGAGAAAAAAAGCTTTCTTCCATTTTATTCCGGACTGTATCCTTTAGGGGTCAATTGTCTGGTTGTAAATAAGGGGACCGACGCTGAAATTGCCATACAGTTGGAGGAATTGGTCCGCAGGCCGGAGAATCAGAAATTACCGGAGGGAACGGTCCGGATCGAGAACCGTGAGTTTCACTTGACAGCCCTGTATTTTATGCAGGAATTGCGCAGAAAGCCGCATAACGAACTGACAGAAATGCTGAAAGAACTTCAGGAAGAGCTGCTTACGCATTACAGTGAGGGAACATTTATCCTTGCGGTTCGTGAGGATAAAGGAATCGCTATTATGAAACAGAAAGATGGAAGAACATTGCTGCCAATTTTTACTGATGTTCAGGAATTCCAGAAATTTCAGGCAATGAACCAGAATACGAAATTTGGCACAGCTATGGCGAAGCCGGAAAAAATTGTCGGATTCTTGCCGAAGGATGCGGCCGGCGTGTTGGTCAATCCAATTGGTGTAAATCTTCCATTAAAGGTTGGACGGACGGCTCAGGCATAGAGATTTTGAGTGAGGGGTAGAGTTCCGATGATGGATTTAGTGAATCAAATAGTTTCAGAAAGAAATCTGTATTATCATCATAATATTGTGCCGGGACATACAAAAGTGAAAGTGAACTGGAAGAAAACACTGCTTTTGGCGGCTTTTCGACATGTGTCTTTTAACGAGGTGCGAAATTATCTGTTTTATTTTTCAAGGGAGAACTTTGGGGTATTTGAAATAAGTGGGAAAAAACTGCAGGGAGATGCGGCGTTGATTCCATGGGAATATATCACAGAGTTTAAAATAAAAAAGGGCAGGGTTGAAGATGCATTGACCTTTGTATACCGTGGAGAAAAGTTTGAAATGCAATTATCCCGTGTTATGCGGGGACAACCCTGGGTCAGTGAAAATATTGAGAACCTGGAGGAAAATGATTTTTATTGCGGCAGCAGATTTTCTGAATAGAGTCACAAAAGGGCTTTGGAGATTTCCAAAGCCCTTTAAATATTTTACAGAAGCTCAGATGTGCAGTGCGGACAGCGTGTAGCATCAATAGGAATTTCACTTTTACAATATGGACATACTTTCGTTGTCGGAGCAGCCGGTTCCTCTTCCTTATGACCTATGGAAAGCAGCTTGTTCATTGCTTTTAACAGGCAGAACAGGATGAGTGCTGTGATAAAGAAGTTGATGACAGACGCAAGAAAGTTGGAGCCAAATGTGGCAATATCTTCCGCGGTGTAGGAAGCATTGCCCATGATTTCATTAATGATCGGATTGATAAAATTGTCGGTCAGCGATGTAACAATTCCCGAGAAAGCACCGCCAATCAGGACACCGATAGCCATGTCCATGACATTTCCACGCAGAGCAAATGTCTTAAATTCCTGAATAAATTTTTTCATAAGTACCCTCCTTAATTCTTTTGTTCAATATTTAATCCTCTCGGTTGTACCGGGGTTGAGAAGACGATTTGGGTTTGGGTCTTTCCAAATTTCTGGAGTCTTCCGATAAAGGTTTCCAATTCAATTGTACTCGGAAATGCAACTTTCATCAACATGGAATAGGTGCCAGTGACACAATTGCATTCAATAACATTTGGAATTTTCTCAATAAAAGGGTAAAAAACTTTTTTCTGTGTCGGCTGTAATTCCAGGTTGACAAAGGCTGTAATATGATAACCAAGCTTGATTGGATTGATTTTTGCGCTGTATCCGGTGATAATACCTTCTTTTTCCAGTTTTTCAATGCGGGCCGATACGGCGGGCGTAGTGAGAAAAACCTCCTTTGCCAGCTCTTTCAGAGAGACGCGGGCATTTTGCTGTAACAGCATGATCAGCTTTGCATCGATCTGGTCCATAAATGAATCTCCTTTTTCATTTGTAAAATGGATGTAGTTACTTAATAAGTATACGTGAATATATCAAAAAACGCAATAAACTCTTGAATATGACTTTAGAAAATAAAGTCTTTTTTTGTTGGACTTAAAAAATAAAAGTTGAAATCGAGGTAATCCGCTTTATTTTCACATCTTCTGAAAAGCTGTTTACTTTCCCTATTTTTGGGTGTATGTTGAGGGCATAAAGAGGAATATTTGAATGACGGGGAGGAAAAATTCAATGAAAAAGATGCGGACGGAAGCGGATTCTATTGGCCAAATGGAGGTTCCGGCGACGGCGTATTATGGGGTTCAGGCACTGCGTGCACGGCAGAATTTTCCGATTACCTATCGGCCGCTGCATCCGGAATTTATTAAAAGTATGGCAAAATTGAAAAAAGCTTCGGCAATAACAAATCGGGATGCCGGACAACTTCCGGAAGATATTTCGGAAGCCATTATTCGAGCCTGTGATGAGGTTATTGAAGGCCTTTTTAAAAAAGAATTTATTGTGGATGCCATTCAGGGAGGAGCAGGGACCTCGGCCAATATGAATGCCAATGAAGTTATTGCCAATCGGGCCATTGAACTGTTGGGCGGAAAAAAGGGTGACTATACAATCGTTCATCCAAATGATCATGTCAATATGGCCCAGTCGACGAATGACGTTATTCCAAGCGCCGGTAAGCTGACAACCCTTGTTTTAATGGGAGAAATGCTTGTTCAGCTTCAGCGGCTGTATGACAGTCTGCTGGATAAGTCGAGAGAGTTTGACCCTATTTTAAAAATGGGCAGAACCCAGCTTCAGGATGCGGTGCCGATGCGGCTCGGTCAGTCCTTTCATGCCTATGCCTCTGTGTTGAAGCGGGATATTCAGAGGATTGAAGCGACAAAACAATTTATGCGTATTCTGAATATGGGAGGAACAGCTATCGGTTCATGTATTAATGTCAGTCCGGTTTATCTTGAAAATATATGTGGTAATATCAGCAAGGTCACCGGAGAAAATTTCGTGATGGCTGACGACCTGTTTGATGCGACCCAGAATCTGGACGGCTTTGTCAGTGTATCGGCGGCCCTTAAAACCTGTGCAGTCAATCTGTCGAAGATGTGTAATGATCTGCGTTTGATGAGCAGCGGGCCAAAGACCGGATTTGAAGAAATTAATCTTCCGGCCCGGCAGAACGGGTCATCAATCATGCCGGGAAAAATCAATCCGGTGATTCCGGAAGTGGTATCCCAGGTGGCCTTTAATATTATTGGAAATGATTTTACGATTACCATGGCGGCAGAGGGCGGACAGCTTGAATTGAATGCCTTTGAACCAGTGGTTTTCTATAATCTTTTTGAATCTATTGAGACTCTTGGCCGCGCGGCCGGGACTTTAAATGATAATTGTATCGAAGGAATTACGGCGAATCCTAAGCACTGCGCCGAACTGGTGGATGCCAGCGTGGGTATATCCACCGCCCTTTGTCCGGCCATTGGTTATGCGGCAGCGGCCAGTATCGCAAAAGAATCTTTAAGAACAGGAACGTCAGTGAAAGAACTCGTTCTGCAAAAAGGATTACTCTCGGAAAAAGAGGTCGAAGTACTATTGGAGCCTTTTGCAATGACCGGAAAGCCGCTGTGAATGACAATCCCGATGGACTGCTTTCCAGAACTTTTATTCGGTGTGGCCGATGTAAAAAGGCCTGCCCGGCACAGGAGATCAGCTGCGGCGTGTTGGATAAGGCATACAAAAAAGCGGAAATGCATACACTGTAAAAACAGATATTTCCGGGGGTTCCCTTGAAAGATTATATTGAAGAGCGGGCGATTGAGATTGCAACTTACATTATAGAACATAATGCGACGGTCAGGCAGACGGCCAGACAGTTTGGAATCAGTAAATCGACAGTACATAAGGATGTCACAGAACGGCTTTTGATTATTAATCCGATTTTGGCCAGACAGGCCAGATCTGTGCTTGATGTCAATAAGTCTGAACGGCATATCCGCGGAGGTATGGCGACGCGGGAAAAATACCGACATATCCGGGATGAAAAGTGTTTGTGAAAATAATTTAGAATGAATATTTAAAATGAGAGCAGTGTATATAGAAATATGTACCTGCTCTTTTTATTTTTACGAGTATGAATGAAATTTCGCTTTGCAGT